>DAOLWT010000134.1:0-6425 GCA_035421345.1 Bacteroidales bacterium | reverse complement strand
TTTGAGTTAAAATATAGCCTTTCTTTTTTTTTCGTTTTGGACGCTATTGATATTTAATGTTAATAAGCGCATAATTTAACATTTTTTTTTAAGTTTGCAAAAGGTGATTGTTTATTAATAATTTAATCTTAGCTAAATGAGTATACTTGTAGGTATTAGATACGAAGACAAATATATAATGGAACGAAGAACTCCAATTGTTCCAAAACATGTTGAATGGTTAGTAAAAAATCAAAATATTGACTTTGTTGTTCAATCCTCCGATAAAAGAATATTTAAGGATGAAGAATATATTAAATCAGGAGCAAAAGTTACTAAAGATTTAAAACGATGCCCAATTATTTTTGGAGTAAAAGAAATTCCTTTAGTTGCAATAGAACCCAATAAAACATACATTTTTTTCTCTCATGTTATCAAAGGACAAAAACAAAACATGCCCATGTTAAAGAAATTAATGGAGATGAAATGCAACCTTATCGATTATGAAAAAGTTGTTGATGAACAAAATAAAAGACTTATATTTTTTGGTAAATATGCCGGTTATGCAGGCATGATTAATTCATTATGGGCTTTAGGATTACGCTTAAATGATTACGGATACGAATCTAAGTTTCTAAAGATGAAACAAGCCTGTAAATACAATTCTTTAAAAGAAGCAAAAGATGATATTTCTGCCATTGGTCAGCTTATTGCAGAAAATGGACTTCCTCCCGAGTTAATGCCATTTACAATAGGCTTTACCGGTTACGGAAATGTATCACAAGGAGCTCAAGAAATTTGTGGTTTACTTCCAATTAAAGAAATATCTCCAGAGAAACTACTTACCCTTAAAAACAGAAAAAAACTCCCTAATAACCTTTTGTATAAAGTTATCTTTAAAGAAGAACATTTAGTAGAACCGTTAGACGCAAGTCAAGCATTCGACTTACAAGACTATTACAAAAATCCACATAAATACAAAAGTACATTTGAGAAATACGTTCCTCATCTTTCGATGCTGATGAATTGTATGTATTGGGATACGCAATATCCAAAATTAATTACTAAGGAATATTTTAAAAAAATATATAGTAAAGGCAGGCCTAAACTTAATGTAATCGGGGATATAACTTGCGACATTAACGGCTCAATTGAAAGCACAATAAAGCCGGCATTAATTGAAGATCCACTTTATGTTTACAACCCTTTTACAGAGCAAATAACTAGTGGACACAAAGGCGAAGGTATTTTAGAAATGGCCGTAGATATTTTACCTAGCGAACTCCCTCGTGATTCATCATTCGGATTCAGCGACATATTGGTAAATTTTGTTAAACCAATTGCCATTGCCGATTATAAGCGTCCGTCAAGAAATTGACTTGCCTCGTGCTATAAAAAAGCTTTAATTTTATTAAATGGGGAGTTAACACCTAATTTTAAATACTTAGAAAAACACATTTCCAACATATAATTTATCACGAATAAATAACTAGAAAGAATCACTTATTATGCAAAAAAAAGTATTAATTTTAGGTGCAGGACTAGTAGCACAACCTATTGTAAGATACCTGCTTGAAAAAGGAATAAAAGTAACTGTTGCTTCAAATACGCCCGAAAGAGCAGCCTTAATGATTAATAAACATCCCAATGGAACAAACATTACCTGGTCTGTTGAAGACAAAACAACCCTCGATAAAATAATACAAGAAACCGATATTGTTGTAAGCCTCCTTCCTTATGTTTTTCATTTGACTGTTGCTGAATATGCTTTAAAACATAAGAAAAACATGGTTACTTCTTCTTATGTAAAACCTGAAATGCAAGCACTCGATACGGAAGCTAAAAAAACAGGGATTATTATATTGAATGAATTAGGACTCGATCCCGGTATTGACCATATGTCGGCTATGCGCATTATTGACCATGTACATAGCAAAGGCGGAAAAATAAAAGAGTTTTATTCAATCTGCGGTGCATTGCCAGCATCGGAAGCTGCCAACAACCCTTTTAAATATAAATTTTCATGGAGTCCTAAAGGAGTAGTAATGGCTGGAAATAATGATGCAAAATATTTACGTCATGAAAAAATAAAAGAAATACCTACACAAGAACTTTTTAGAAATCCTTTTACTGTTAATTATCCAGGTGTTGGGATGTTAGAAGTATATCCGAATAGAGATTCCATTTCGTATATAGACATATATGGTATTCCTGAAACAACAACGATGTTCCGCGGAACATTCCGCTTTAAAGGATGGTGCGAAACTATTGATGCCATGAAACAATTAAACCTTATTTCATACGATAAAATAAACCTCAAAGGCCTGACTTATGCCGATTTTATGGCAAAAATGATTAACGCATCCGACTCATCCAATATAAAAGAAAAAGTAAAACAACATTTAGGAAACAATACTACCTTATATGCCATCGATTCTATGGAATGGCTAGGGTTATTTGACAATAAACCCATGAATCGGAATGAAGATTCTCCTTTTGAAATTACTTCCGATTTAATGATAGCTAAAATGCAACTCGAACCAAACGAAAGAGATATGGTAGTTATGCAACATACATTCCTCGCTGAATATCCCGGAAATAAAAAGGAAGTAATTCGTTCACGCATGTTAGATTTCGGAACACTTGCAACCGATACCGCTATTGCCCGCACCGTTGCTCTTCCAGCTGCCATGGGAGTTATGATGATTCTCGATGGAAAAATTAATGTAACCGGTGTTTACAGACCTACTATTCCCGAAATTTATAATCCTATCCTCGATGAATTGGAAACAATGAACATAAAAATGGTGGAAGAATATAATTTACCCGAATCGGAAAATATTAAATAAGCTTTACAGATAATTAGATTTTGTTATGGGGAAGTATGGGAAATGGCTTGGGGGCGGACTAGGATGGGCACTAGGCGGGCCAATTGGAGGAATTATTGGATTTATTGTAGGGTCTATGTATGACTCTTTTTCTGAGTATACTGTCGACACCAATTTTCATCAGCCAAGAGAAACATTAAAAGGCGATTTCTCGGTTACTTTACTGGTTCTTTCTGCTTCTGTAATGAAAGCCGATGGTAAAGCACTAAAATCGGAGTTAGATTATATTAAAACCTTTTTCCTTCGTCAAATAAGCCCCGAAGAAACACATCAGCGCCTTTTAATGCTAAAAGAAATTCTTAAACAGAACTATTCTTTATATGATGTTTGCCTTCAAGTAAAACAAAATATGGAGCATTCATTGCGACTACAATTACTTCATTATTTGTTTGGAATAGCGATGGCCGATGGACAAGTTAGTGTAAATGAATTAAACATTATACAACAAATCTCTTCTTATCTGGGAATCAATTCTAAAGATTTTGAATCTATTAAAGCCATGTTTATAAAAGATTCAACGAGTTCATATACTATTCTTGAAACATCGCCAGATGCTACGGATGAAGAAATAAAAAAAGCATATCGAAAAATGGCCGTAAAATATCACCCCGATAAAGTTAGTCAAATGGGTGAAGACGTTCAAAAAGCGGCAAAAGAAAAATTTCAGAAATTAAATGCAGCCTACGAAACAATTAAAAAACAAAGAGGAATAAATTAATATATTCGGCTCTTTTAATTAAATACCCTAGAAATGAAATCCTCATTTGGTCACTTTTTTTTGACAATTTGTCAGAACAAACTCCATGGCATAAGGATTGATTATGCCAATTACAATTTTAACTATTAAAATAAACCAATTATGCAAAAAGGTAAGATAAACGTTCAGACAGAAAACATTTTCCCTATTATTAAAAAATTTCTTTATTCCGACCACGAAATATTTTTACGTGAACTCGTATCAAACGCTGTTGATGCTACACAAAAGCTGAAAACCATTTCCAAATCGGGCGATTTTTCAGGAGAACTTGGAGATATAGCCATTGAAGTTACAATAGATAAAAAGAAAAAAACACTTACCATAAAAGATCATGGCATCGGAATGACTTCCGAAGAAGTTGAAAAATATATTACCCAAATAGCATTTTCAGGAGCTGAAGAATTTATAGAAAAATATAAAACGCAAACAGAGAAAAACCCAATAATCGGACACTTTGGCCTTGGGTTTTATTCTAGTTTCATGGTTTCCGAAAAAGTAGAAATACAAACAAAAACATATAAAAAAGGACCCGGAACAAAAGGAGTTAAATGGGTTTGTGATGGCAGTCCCAATTATTCGATGGAAGAAATTGATAAAAAAGACAGAGGGACAGAAATAATTTTACACATTGAGAAAGAATCGGAAGAGTTTTTAGAAGAACACCGAATATTGTCACTTTTAAAAAAATACTGTAAATTCCTCCCTGTCGAAATAATTTTTGGAACAGAAAAAATTTATGAACCTACCGGAGAAAAAGATAAAGAAGGAAAAGAGATAACCAAAGAAGTTGAAAAACCTCGTATTATTAATAACACTAAACCACTTTGGATACAAAAACCGGTTGATTTAAAAGAAGAAGATTACAAAAGTTTTTATCATGAACTTTATCCCATGAACTTTGATGAACCGCTTTTTAATATTCATCTAAATGTTGACTATCCTTTTACACTTACTGGTATTCTATATTTTCCGAAGGTGAAAAGAAATTTTGAAATTCAAAAAGACAAAATACAACTTTACTGCAACCAAGTATTTGTAACAGATTCGGTAGAAGGAATTGTTCCCGACTTTTTAACTTTACTCCATGGTGTTTTAGATTCACCGGATATCCCGCTAAATGTATCGAGAAGCTATTTGCAAAGTGATCCGAACGTAAAGAAGATATCTTCCCATATTACGAAAAAAGTAGCAGATAAACTGGAAGAACTATTTAAAAATAACCGTTCTGATTTTGAAGCTAAATGGGATGATATCCGCATATTTATTGAATACGGAATGATATCAGAAGAAAAATTCTATGAACGGGCCGAAAAATTTTGTTTATTAAAAAATACTGAAGGGAAATATTATACACTAGATGAATATAAAGATCAAATAAAACTATTACAAACCGATAAAGAAAAAAACCTTGTATATTTATATGCAACGAATATAGAAGAACAACATAGCTTTATTCAAACAGCCAAAGAACGCGGGTATGATGTTTTAATTATGGACAATGTGCTGGATAGTCATTTTATTAATCAGCTGGAACGTAAATTTGAAAAATCAAAATTTGCACGCGTCGATTCAGATATTATTGATAAGTTGATTCAGAAAGATGAAGAAATTCCATCTAAATTATCGGAAGATCAGAAAAACACATTAAAACCGATTATTGAAAATCAGGTTGACAAAACAAAATTTTCTGTTCAATTTGAAAGTTTGAGCGAAAGCGAACAACCCATTCTCATTACACAAAATGAATTTATGCGCCGTATGCGCGATATGTCAGCTGTTGGAGGAGGAGCCAATTATTTCGGACAACTCCCTGAACAATATAATTTAATTGTAAACAGCAATCATTCCCTTATAATAAGATTATTAGAAGAAAAAGAGGTAGAGAAACAAAATAAATATGCAAAACAACTTACCGATTTAGCGCTTCTTTCACAAAATTTATTAAAAGGAGAAGAACTTACTAAATTTATTAAAAGAAGCACAGAACTAATATAGAACATAATATTAGTTGAGTTTACAGAAATTTTATTCGCAAATAAATCCTTAGTAAAGAACAATTTTACTAAGGATTTTTAATACTCCTGAAAAAGATAATTTACACCCGATTTTTTTATTTTTCGTATGCTTAAAATTTTGTTACTTTGTAAATAATACCGAAAGAATATATGTAATAGTCCAATAAATTGTAAATAACATATATGTCATCGGTATTACCATTGTAAAATTTAAAATATCCGTTGGACTATTTTAAATTTACAATTGGTATAATTTTATGATTCTAATAGTTAAACGCCCAAATAATAAACAAAATTTTATGAAAATAAAAAACCTATCAGCACTTATTATATTCGTCATTTCAATACATATTTGTAATGCCCAAAACTCCGATTCTCTTTTCTCGAGTGCTTTTTTAAAATATCAAGAAGGTGATTTTACCGGATCTATTACTGATTATACCGCTGTTATTAGTGCAAAACCCGATTATATCAATGCCTATTATAACAGAGCTGTTGCATACGATAACGCTAAATTATACGATAAAGCATTAAGCGATTTTAATCATGTAATTTCTTTACAACCTAGTTCAGATACCTATTTAAGCAGAGGACAAGTATATGAACATTTAACCATGTACAATCAAGCTATTGCTGATTATACCCTTGCACTTGAATCAGACCCCTCTTTTTATATTGCATTAGTTGCCAGGGCCGATGCCTACTTTAAAATGGGAGCAAACGAACAATCGTTGAAAGATTATGATAAAATAATTGGTATTTTTCCAAAATATGCTCCTATTTATT
>DAOLWT010000133.1:0-6470 GCA_035421345.1 Bacteroidales bacterium | reverse complement strand
GAATATAAAGGGTATAATTCATTTTTTCCTTTAATTTATACGTTAAGCTTATATTTTTTTTAATACTATCGGTAAAAATATATTTTGCACTTATAGTATCCTTATTTTCTATTAGAATTATATTCTCAAAGAAATAATTTTTTATTGGAGAAGAACAGGAAAAAGAAAATAGTTTATAATAATCGAATGTTTTATTATTAGCAATAGGGTTAATCTTTACTTTACTTAAATCTTCTCCTCTTCCTGAATTTTTCTTTTCTCCCATTTTCAATATGTCAACCTCAATCGTATCAATAATTTCTCCATTGTCCATAATTTTACAGCTAAAAGTATCTATATCAGCACTTTTTAACCAAATAGAAAGGGTGTCTTTTGTTTCATTTATTTCCTGTAAATAAATAGATGAAGGGGTTTTATTAGAATCTAATGAAACATAAGTTATATGTTCAGTCGGTTTTCTAAATATCAAATTAATTCGTCCGTAATCTTCGGAAAAACTTTTCAATAAAACTTGAGAGGCTGGTTTTTCTTCAAATAATAAAAGAGAATGTATCGTGTTCTTTTTTATTAAACTATCTGTTTTAAATGTATCAATTGGTTCGGGGATAATTAAAGAATCAATAAACCCAATTTGTTCGTTCGGCTGGTCGAATAAAAAATTAGTATTTAAATCATTTAAAGCAAATATTTTATAAGATCCGCTTTTAATATTCGTAAATAAAAACTCTCCGGTTTCGTTTGTTTGAGTTATGTAAGTAGGTGTTTCTTTGTAAGGAACGGAATCATATATGTTATTATATAAAAAGCAATAAATATTTTTTTCTGCTTTTAGCGATAATGCATTTTTTATTATTCCTTTTACAACTAAGGTGTCAATTGCATTCCCGGTTGAAAATACATAGCGGTAATTTTTTAAAATATTTCCTTCATTATTATCGGTTATAGAATTCCCAAATGTTATAGAATAGGTAAAATCGGGCTTTAATGTATCTTTTATATCTATAATAATAGACTTCCCTTTGGTTTTTATTTCAGGAGAATTTTTTACAAAAGGGGAAATTATTACTTGTGAAGCGATATCTTTAAGTACAATAAATTCATCGAAATCAATTTTTATCAATTTAGGATTAACACTGTACGAAAAATTTGCAGGATTTGATTTTAATATAACAGGGGGGGTTATATCTTTTGGTCCTCCCGTTGGGCTTACAATATTTGCGCAAGACATCAACAATAATAGATATATTGAAAAATAGAGTATGTTATAAATCCTTTTCACACATTATATTTATGATACAAAGATGAAGATTTTTTTATAAATAATACATACGAATTTCAAACATATTCTTAATAACCTGATTTTTTTTTCTTATTTTTATATGATAAAAATCATTTTATGAAAAAATATTTTCTATATATATTTTTTATACTCATTTCTTATGAAATATTTTCTCAAAAAAATCCCAGAAAAGAATTTAGCGAAGATATTTCTTATGCAAAACAACAATGGGCATTAAAACTCCTAAAAGCTCCTAATGTATATAATGGAAAGAATTACGACTTATCATATCATCGAATAAAATGGAATATTAACCCCGATACCTTATATATTAGTGGCGAAGTAACATCTTATTTTAAAATAATTGAGCCTATCGTTAATAAAATTACATTCGATTTCTCTTCAGTTATGGAAGTAGATTCCGTAAAATATCACAATAATTTAATTTCTTTTACTCATAATTCAGGAGATACGCTTGTTATTCATCTTCCGCTTAATTTATCAATAAATCAATCGGATTCTGTACATGTTTTTTATCATGGAAACCCGCCGCAGGGATCCGGATTTGGAAGTTTTATAAAAGATATACACGATACGGTTCCTATAATTTGGACATTATCGGAACCTTTTGGAGCGAAAGAATGGTGGCCATGTAAGAATAATTTATCCGATAAAATAGATTCAATTGATATTTTTATTACTACTCCCAAAAAATATAAATCTGCTTCTAATGGAATGTTAATTTCGGAGAACATACAAGGAGATTACAAAACAGCCTATTGGAAACATCGTTATCCCATTGCCACTTATCTTATAGCATTAGCAGTTACAAACTATGAAATTTTCTCTCTTTATGTAAAGAAAAATCAAGATTCATTGCCGATTATAAATTATGTTTACCCCGAAGACATAGAAGAAGCCAAACTTCATTTAAATGAGGTTGTTCCTTATATAGAATTATTCGATAGCTTATTTATTCCATATCCTTTTTTAAAGGAAAAATATGGACATGCTCAGTTTGGGTGGGGAGGAGGAATGGAGCATCAAACTATGACATTTTTAGGTTCTTTTGCTCACGAAATAATAGCACATGAATTGGCTCACCAATGGGTGGGGAATATGATTACATGTAGTAATTGGCATGAAATATGGCTTAACGAAGGCTTTGCTACTTATTTTACCGGACTCGTGTATAATTTTAAATCACCTTCTTTGTATTGGCCTAGCTGGAAAAAAATACAAATAGATAAAATTACGAAATACCCCGATGGCTCTCTTTATTGTTATGATACGACAAGTGTAAGTCGTATTTTTGATTCCCGATTATCGTATTGCAAAGGAGCTATGCTATTACATATGTTACGATGGGTAGTTGGCGATACAGCTTTCTTTCAAGGAATACGTAATTACTTATCGGATACAAGCCTTGCCTATAAATATGCATGTTCGGATGATTTTATTCAGCATATGGAACAAGTATCGGATATTTCTTTAACTGAATTTTTTCAGGACTGGTTATATAATGAAGGATTTCCAATATATACCATTACGTGTCAATCGGAATTAGCAAACAAGTGGAAGGTAACCATTAATCAAACACAATCTCATGCCTCTGTTAATTTTTTCGAAATGCCGGTACCTATTCAATTTAAAAATAATACACAGGATACGATTCTCGTTTTTAATAATACATATTCTGGACAAGAATACATTATTAATTTAGATTTTATTCCCGACACAGTTATTTTAGACCCGGAACTATGGTTGGTTACTAAAAATAGTAAAGTAACATTAAATGTAAATGAAATAAATATTTTGTCTCCTATTAAAATATTTCCAAATCCAATTTCCGATTTTATAAGTATTTCTACTTCTCAGTCTATTCAAAACATTGAAATATGCGATATAAATGGACAAAAGGTTTTTTCAGAAAATTTACAAGCCGTAACGGATAATCTTTATTCAATAAATACATCTAAATTATCGCAAGGGATATATTTACTAAAAGTTGTTTTAGAAAAACAAGTAATAGTGAAGAAAATATTTAAGCTATAACGACAAAAAAGAATATCCTAATTTACTATAATAATCTAGATATTTGGGAAGCACATACATTAGTTTTTCTTTTGCTTTTAAGGTGTCGTGAAAAACAATAATAGTCCCGTTTTTTGTATAGGAAGTACACAATAACAAACATTTTTCATTAGAAAGAGAATGATCAAAATCGCCACTCATCAAACTCCACATTACAATGGTGTATTTATTTTTTAATAAGTTAAGTTGAGAAAATGTAATTTTTCCAAAAGGGGGTCTGAATAATTTAGAAGAAATTAGATTAGTTGATTTTTCTACATCAGAGATATATTCTTTTGTTTTGGTTGTCCATCCATTTTTATGACTATATGAATGGTTTCCGATGCAATGCCCGTTGTTCAATATTTGTTGAGTTAAATCAGGAAAGGTTTCTACGTTTTTCCCTAAACAAAAAAAACTAGCTTTTGCTGTATATTGGTCTAAAATAGTTAAAACAAATGGCGTTACATCGGGATTAGGGCCATCATCAAAAGTCAAATAAATTGTTTTGTCGGAAGAATATTTTTCCCACAAAATATTTTTAGAAAATATTTTTTTAACAATTTCAGGTGTTTTAACGAAATACAATGAAAATATATTTTATAAAAAAAGCAGAGAAGCATTTTTTTCTTCTCTGCTTTTAAAGGGTTTAATTCGGACTTTTATCTTTTACATAAAGTGCATAATAGGTATCGAAAATTTCTTTTGCTTTTTTAGAAATATCGTCTTGCTTATACATATTAGCGAAATAGGCAATTCTATTTACAACCGTTAATGCTTGTTCTTTTTCAGGTTCAAGGTTTATCGCATCATTTCCCGTAAATGCAAAATAATATCGAAGATGTTGTTCGTATAAAATATTTAGTCGTTTTGCTATTTTTCCTGCCTTTATTGTATCTCCTGCTCTGTAATATGATTCAGCAACGGGTAAAATAAAATAATTATACGGTACAGAAGATTCAGGCATTACTTCCATACATTTATCGAGTACTTTAATAGCAGCATCTTTTTTCCCTTCATTTACAAGTTGTGTAGCTAAACGGGCAAAATTATTTCTGAAATTCATAGTCATACGAAGATTTGTTTCATCTAAATAAATAGTGGAGTCATTCATATTTCCCCATTTAAATTTATTCATTAGGTGATCGTACATTTCATTGGAAGCCACATTTCCTATTTGTCCGTCTTGATTTTTACTTTTAATAGGTACTAAACGATAGGCGAGTCCTTCCAATTGAAAATAATCTTCTAAACCTATATATGCATCATTGCCGGTTGTTATTGAAAAATAAATAGGTCTTTTCCAATTATTATGGGCGAGCATATCTAATAAGGCCAAATTATTTTTTTGTATTCCCATTCCTTTCATTTCCCATTCAATAACGTTTACAATGGAGTCGGCAAATTCTTTCGAAACAGTTCCGGTAGATAGCACTGCATTTTTATCGATGGTAAGTTTAAATTTACGGGTAGGGAGGTAATCTAATTGTTTTCCCGATTGAACAGTTAATTTTGTAGAAGGATCATCACTAAGGGCAAAATCAATTAGTTCTTTCAACTCATAAGATCCTTTTATTTTTTCATCTTCATAAAAGTATACCGCATCTCGGGTTCCATTAATATATTTTTCTTTGGTCATAGAAATAGGCAATGGTTCCGAATCGTATGCTTTTCGTTTCATGGCATCAATATACCAATCGGTATTAAGCAGACTTAAATTAACCACTCTAACATCGGTACGTATGCCTTCTACTTCTTGAGCATACCATAAAGGAAATGTATCATTATCTCCATTGGTAAAAAGAATAGCATTCGGGGCACATGAATTTAAATAATTGGAAGCCACATCTACCATGGTATATCTGCCCGAACGGTCATGATCATCCCATCCTTCTTTTCCCATAATATAGGGAACACTTACAAAGCAAAGGGTTGTTGCAAGAATAGCAGCATAAAGCGGGCTTACTTTTTTCTTAATTAAATGATATAGGGCAAGTACACCAATTCCAATCCACATCGAAAAAGCCATCATAGAGCCGGCATAGGCATAATCACGCTCTCGAGGTTCGTTCGGCCCTTGATTTAAATATAATGTAATCGCTAAGCCGGTCATTACAAAGAATATTAGGATAACCAATCCATCTTGGTATTTTTTTCTGAAATGAAAAAACATTCCGATAAGACCAAGAATTAAAGGAAGAAAATAAAAATGATTTTCTGCTTTGTTCTTCATATTATCAGGCAATAGGTTAATTGGACCTACTCGTTTTTTATCAATAGCTTCAATGCCACTTATCCAGTTACCATTGGTTGGATCGCTGAATTTTACTTTGCTATTAACGGCACTACTTAATCCTCCTTGTAAGTCATTTTGACGACCTACAAAATTCCAGAAAAAATATCTCCAATACATATACCCTAACTGATAACGGAAAAAGAATTTAAGGTTTTCGCCAAAAGTAGGTTTAACAATTATTTCTTCTTTATTACCATAATTAACACTTATTGGCACTCCTTTAATATCGGCCCATTTTTTATAATGAGCTGCTTTTTCCGATTTCCACATTCTTGGGAAAATAGTTGTAAAACGGGGATCGTAATTAGGAATACTTTGTTTACGATCGTCGGTTATTACATATTTCTTTTTCACCTCATCGCGTGAATAATAAGGCTTCCCGTCTTTATATTGCTTTTTTGCATCTAAGGGCGCATTGTAGTATTGACCATAAAGAATAGGCCAATCACCATATTGTTCCCGATTTAAATAGGCAAGTAAAGCAATCGCATTTTTAGGCGAATTTTCGTTTAAGGGAGTATCTGCATTCGAGCGGATGATTAAAATAAAATAAGTAGAATATCCTATTAATAAGAAAGTAAACGTAAGAATAATCGTGTGTAACAATGCATTCTGTTTTTTTACAGCATATTTCAATCCAAAATAAATACCAGCTATTATTACAAGTCCAAAGAAAATAGACCCCGAATTAAATGGTAAGCTAAATACATTTACAAAAAGTAATTCTGATTTAGCAAACAGGTTTACAATTTGAGGAATTATGAGTTGCATAACAATACCGGTTATTGCGGCAGAAATAAGAGTAGTAAGAATAATTCCTTT
>DAOLWT010000132.1:0-6481 GCA_035421345.1 Bacteroidales bacterium | reverse complement strand
TAGCGGGCTGCTTTGCTTAAATTCTAATTAAAATTTTATTCACGCTTACCCTGTCCTCGCCGATTCGTCTGGCCTTCGCGCATATATTTAATATTTGGCATTTTTTAGTTATATTAATTTTTAACATTTGGCATTGGGTATTGGATATTCCTTTATTCCGTTATATTTTTTTCTTGAAAAAAGGAATAAGTTTTTTATTTATTTTACCTTTTTTCCATTGATACAAAAAGTTATAAAATTAATTATGCAAAAGTTAAGGAATTATAAAAATACAATATATTTTTAATCATTTTAATTCTTTTATCTTTGCATGGTGAAGTCAGATGAAATTCTTGCTTTTTACCGGCAAGATACACGGACAAGTCGAATAAAAGATATTGTAAGAAACCGTTCAAAAGCCCGAATTCAGCTTAAAGGATTAACCGGATCAGCAGGAGCAATAGTAGGAGCATCGGTTTTTGAAGGGAATCCTTTTACCCAATTGTTTATTCTCCCCGACAAAGAATCTGCAGCTTATTTTTTAAATGATTTAGAAAATATTTTCGAAGAACAAAGCCTTCCTTCCGAAAAAAAACGTATCCTTTTTTATCCTACATCCTATAAGAAAGCATATCAAATAGAAAAAACCGATAATGCCAATGTTCTTTTACGTACAGATATTTTAAATCGGTTATCGGGAGGAAAAAGAAAAAATATTATTGTTACATGTCCCGAAGCACTTTCGGAAAAAGTAGTAACAAAATTATTTCTTACTCAAAATACATTCAAACTTAAAACAGGAGAACAGGTTAATCTCGATTTTATTATGGAATTCCTAGCGGAGTATGGCTTTGAACGAGTCGACTTTGTAGTAGAACCCGGTCAGTTTACCTTGCGAGGGGGTATTATTGATGTGTTCTCATTTTCCAATGATTATCCTTATCGTATTGAATTTTCCGGTAACAAGATAGAATCGCTTCGTACATTTAACCCGGAAACACAACTTTCTGTTTCTAAATTGGCAAGTATTAGTCTGCTACCCGATATCCAAAAAAGAGAAATATTAGAAAAAAGAGTATCCTTTCTTTCTCTTTTGCCAAGCGATACGCTTATCTGGATAGAAGATGCTGCTTATACGTTTGAAGTAATTGACAAAGAATTTGAAAAAGCAAAAAAAGCATTCCAAGAACTTCATGCAGAAATAAAACAGTTACCTCCCGAAGAATTATTTATCCAAAGCGATGATTTCCGTAAGCAACTACTCGATTTTTCGCTGCTGGAATTTGGAAAACACGTTCTATTTGAAGCACAAGAAGAAATTTATTTTTCAACAAGCCCTCAACCTTTATTCAGCAAAAACTTTGATTTACTTATCTCCAGCTTGAATGAGAATACAAATAATGGATTTTATAATTTTATTCTAGCCGATAATGCGAAACAGATTGATCGTATTTATACCATTTTCGATGATATTCAAAAAAACAGAGATGTTCTACAACCAATCGAGTTTAGACCTGTTCCTTTTGCTTTACATGAAGGCTTTATTGATAAAGAATTAAAGTTAGCGGTATATACCGATCATCAAATTTTTGAACGTTATCACCGTTTCCGGCTTAAAGAACGATTTCCCGGCAAGGAAACAATTACCATGAAAGAACTGTACGACCTTAAACCGGGCGATTATGTTACACATATAGATCATGGGATTGGTCGGTTCGACGGGCTAGAAAAGATTGAAGTAAACGGCAAAGAACAAGAAACCATCCGCTTGGTTTATAAAGACAGTGACCTTTTATATATTAGTATTCACAGCTTACATCGTATATCTAAATTTATCGGGAAAGATGGAAGTGAGCCTACTTTAAATCGATTAGGTTCTAATACCTGGAATAACTTAAAAAATAAAACCAAACAAAAGGTAAAAGATATTGCCAAAGACCTGATTAAATTGTATGCACAACGCCGTACAGAAAAAGGCTTTGCTTTTATGCCCGATACCTATCTTCAAACCGAGTTGGAGGCCTCTTTTATTTATGAAGATACACCCGATCAAATAAAATCAACGGCCGATGTGAAAAAGGATATGCAGCAGGAATATCCCATGGATAGGCTTATCTGCGGAGATGTAGGTTTCGGAAAAACGGAAATAGCCATTAGAGCGGCTTTTAAAGCGGTAACCGATAGTAAACAAGTAGCCGTGTTAGTTCCTACTACTATTCTTGCTTTACAGCATTTTAAAACATTTAGTGAACGTTTAAAAAGCTTTCCATGTAAAGTTGAATATGTTAACCGATTTAAATCGACGAAAGAAATAAAAAAAACATTATCAGAATTAATTGAAGGGAAAATAGATATATTAATCGGAACGCACCGACTTATCAGTAAAGATGTAGAATTTAAAGACCTTGGTTTGTTAATAATTGATGAAGAACAAAAATTTGGAGTCGCAGCAAAAGAGAAATTAAAACAACTTAAATTAAATGTAGATACGTTGACACTAACGGCAACTCCCATTCCCCGAACATTGCAATTTTCATTAATGGGTGCACGCGACTTATCTATAATCAATACGCCACCTCCTAACCGATACCCTGTTATTACCGAATTACATGTTTTTAAGGAAGAAATAATTAGAGATGCCATATTATATGAAGTTTCTAGAGGAGGACAAGTGTTTTTTGTGCATAACCGCATTCAAAATATAACCGAAATTGCAGGAATAATTCAACGTTTATGCCCCGATGTTCGCGTGGCTATTGGTCACGGTCAAATGGAAGGGGCTAAATTGGAAAGCATTATGCTCGATTTTATTGATGGCATGTGCGATGTTTTAGTATCTACGACGATCGTTGAATCCGGACTCGACATTTCCAATGCAAATACCATTATTATTAACGATGCCCATAACTATGGCTTAAGCGACCTCCACCAACTTAGAGGACGGGTAGGAAGAACCAACAAAAAAGCCTTTTGTTATTTGTTAGCGCCTCCACTATCTGTTTTAACCGATGAAGCCAGAAAAAGACTTCGTGCCATAGAAGAATTTTCCGACCTGGGAAGTGGTTTTAATATTGCCATGCGCGATCTCGATATTAGGGGTGCCGGCAATTTATTAGGGGGCGAACAAAGTGGCTTTATTGCAGAAATTGGATTTGAAATGTATCATAAAATATTAGATGAAGCAATTGCCGAATTAAAAGAAACAGAATTTAAAGAATATTTTAAAGAAACAGCAAGTGTGGAATTTGTTAAAGATTGCCAGATAGAAACTGATTTGGAAATATTGATTCCGAACGATTATGTAAATAGCACAAAAGAACGTTTATCGCTATATAAAGAGCTCGACAATATTGAAAACGAGGAAGGGCTCGACAAATTCAGAGAACGCTTAATTGACCGCTTTGGGAGTATTCCTATACAGACACAAGAACTGATTAATGCCGTAAAACTTCGAAAAATTGCCAAAAATATAGGGTTTGAGAAAATTGTGTTAAAAGGAAATAAATTAATCGGATTTTTTATAGCCGATGAATCATCTGCTTATTACCAAACCGATATATTTAGTAAGGTATTGAATTATGTAAAAGAAAATTCGAAAACATGCAGGATGAAGGAAGGAAATAATAAATTAAGCCTTGCTTTTGAAAATATAAAAAGTATAAGCGAAGCTATTCAGGTACTTAATCAATTATATAAAATTGAAAATAAGTCGTTATAAAAAAATTGACTTTTAGATAAATTTATTTTAATCGAAAATGATTATCATGTCGTTTTCTGCCTTGCCAATTTCATTAACTCATCACGCGATTTTTTAAAAGCAACAGGCATCGTTATTCCGCCCGGGATACTATTAAAAATAACAGTTTTGCTTTGAGATATTGTTTTAAAGGAAAGTTTAAAAATAGTATAAGATTCTCCTTTATTAGGGTTCCCAATAACATCCGCTAAGCCCCAAAATTTATATTCATTAATTTTGTTTAAAAGGGAATCCATATCTTGTTTTAAAAAGAGGGACTCTTTCGTATTTATTTTTGTTTTATCTATTAGCGGGTTCCCGTTCTCCCACTTTATATCGGCCGGTTTAATATCTTTATGAAAAGTAAAATATAATTTCCCTTTTTCAATCTTAACTTCTTCATAAGTCGATTCGCTCACGTGTAAATAAGAAGCGGTGAAGGTATTTAATTCATCTCTATTTGCATTAGGTGTTATTTGTTTTTGAGAGCCACATCCAATAATTAAAAGGAAAATATAAACGAGATGACTAATTATAAAGGGTTTCATGGTTTTGTCTTTTTGTTTATTTAATAAAAACAATCATATTATACCGATTGCATATATGTAATAGTCCAATAAATTCTAAATAACATATATGTTATCGGCATTACCATTGTATAATTTAAAATATCCGTTGGATTATTTTAAATTTACAATTGGTATAACATTCAAATATAGGAAGAATTTGCAATACGAAAAATTTTAACATATTTTAAAAACAAGCAATGGGAAACATGTCTAATATTTGTATATTTGTTGCGAAAAATGTAAAAAAATGAAAAAAACAGATTATTTAAAAGATACCATAAAACATATTGATATAAAAAAATACAATGTTGTTCCCATGGTAGATGCAATGAAAGATATGGCTTTTCAAGCAAGAAATTTAGCAAGAGGAGCCGAAATTTTTAATATGATGCAGAAAGATAAAGACTGTGTTGTATTTCTTACGTTGGCAGGATCTCTTATTTCTGCCGGATTAAAAAAAGTAATCGTAGATTTAATTGATCATAATATGATTGATGCTATTGTTTCTACTGGTGCAAATATTGTTGACCAAGATTTTTTTGAAGCACTCGGTTTTAAACATTATAAAGGAACGCCATTTGTGGAAGATGCAAAACTCCGAAATTTAAGTATCGATCGAATTTATGATACCTATATTGATGAAGATGAATTGCGTATTTGCGACGAAACTATCGGGAATATTGCTAATAGCCTGGAGCCACGAGCATATTCTTCGAGAGAATTTATTATTGAAATGGGTAAATATTTAGAGAAAAATAAAAAGTTTGCTAAATATCGCGACGAATCTATTGTTTATCGTTGTTTCAAAAAAGGAGTCCCCATTTTTGTTCCTGCTTTCTCCGATTGTTCTGCTGGTTTCGGTTTGGTACATCACCAATGGCATAATCCCGGTAAACAAGTAAGTATCGATTCAGCCAAAGATTTCTTAGAAATAACCAAAATAAAAATTAAAAATGAAACATCCGGTATCTTTATGATTGGCGGAGGTGTTCCCAAGAATTTTGTTCAGGATATTGTAGTAGCAGCGGAAGTATTGGAATTTGATGCTCCTATGCATAAATATGCTATACAGATTACTGTTGCCGACGAAAGAGACGGAGCATTATCGGGATCTACCTTAAAAGAAGCCAGCTCATGGGGAAAAGTAGATACCACCTACGAACAAATGATTTATGCTGAAGCTACCATTGCTATGCCTCTAATTGCAGGGTATGCATACCATAAATCATCGTTTAAAGGAAGAAAAGAACGCAACCTGAATAAAATGATAACGGAATTTAAAATAAAGTAAGAAGATTAAATTTTTATTAAATTAAACTTTTTTCTTGCACAGCTTATTTAATTTTTATTAATTTACCAATAATTTAACAACCGAAAATGTCGGATAGTTTAGTTGTAATACCAACCTTTAATGAACGGGAAAATATCGAAAAAATAATTCGTAAGGTATTTTCTTTATCTAAACAATTTGATATTCTAATTGTAGAAGATAATTCCCCCGATGGTACGGCCGCTATTGTTAAAAATTTAATGTCAGAATTTACAGATAGGCTATATATAGAAGAAAGAAAAGGGAAGTTAGGATTGGGTACCGCCTATATTCACGGTTTTAAATGGGCTTTAAAAAAAGGATATGATTATATCTTTGAAATGGATGCCGATTTTTCTCATAATCCCGACGATTTATTACGACTTTATAATGCTTGTAGCAAAGAAAATGCTGAACTCGCTATTGGGTCTCGCTATATAAATGGCGTTAATGTTGTTAACTGGCCTATGGGGAGGGTGCTCATGTCGTACTACGCCTCCGCCTATGTTCGCTTTATTACTCGGATGAAAATAAGAGACACCACAGCCGGATTTAAATGCTATAAAAAAGAAGTATTAAAAGCAATAAACCTCGATAAAATTAGATTTACCGGTTATGCTTTCCAAATAGAAATGAAATTTACTGCTTGGAAACTCGGATTTAATATAGTAGAAGTGCCTATTATTTTTACCGACCGTACGGAAGGCCAATCTAAAATGAGTGGAGGTATATTTAAAGAAGCCGTATTGGGTGTTATTTCTTTACGTTTAAAAAGCATATTTAAAAAATATAAAAGAATTGAAGCATAACTCAAATAATAATTATTGAACGGAAAGGTATGGCATTATCCATACCTTTTTATTTTAGAAAATGAAAACAATTATAAAA
>DAOLWT010000131.1:0-6483 GCA_035421345.1 Bacteroidales bacterium | reverse complement strand
GTCTTAAAAATTCGGAAACCATGCCGACTGTTTTACCGGGAGCCGCATTTTTCTTAGGCTTACCATTATCGCCGGTAAGAGAAATGATACAGTCGGGATTACCTATTGCAATGGCAAGCGATTTTAATCCGGGATCTTCTCCCTCAGGAAATATGCAATTTATTTGTTCTTTGGCCTGTATTAAATATAAAATGTTACCCGAAGAAGCCATCCATGCCGTAACGCTAAATAGTGCTTATGCCATGGGATTAAGCGAAGAAATGGGCAGTATTTGTGTTGGGAAAAAAGCAAATATTTTTATTACAAAACCTATTTCAACTTACGAGTTTATGCCTTATGCTTATGGTAGTAATAAAGTGGAAACGGTTATATTAAACGGTCAAATACAATAAACAGTTGAATGTGCATTTTGTTGAAGGAATAACAATAAAATACTTTTTTAGCTATTTTATTTATATTTTCGCAAAAAAATACATTTAACAAAAAAACAATCATATATATGAAACAGATTATTGAATGTGTCCCCAATTTTAGTGAAGGAAAAGACATGGGGGTAATCAAACAAATTACCGATCAAATAGAAAGTGTAGAAGGAATTAAATTATTAGATGTAGATCCGGGGAAAGCTACAAACAGAACTGTTGTTACTTTTGTAGGGGAACCCGAACAAGTGCTAGAAGCCGCTTTTAGAGCGATAAAAAAAGCTTCCGAAGTAATTGATATGCGTCATCATAAAGGAGAACATCCTCGTTTTGGTGCTACCGATGTTTGTCCATTGGTACCCGTTGCCAATATCACCATGGAAGAAGTAGTTAAATATGCACATAAGCTAGCTGAACGGGTTGGAAACGAATTAAAAATACCTATCTATTGCTACGAAAATGCTGCTTTTAATGAAAAAAGAAAAAATTTAGCAAACTGTCGTTCTGGCGAATACGAAGGATTAAAAAAGAAATTAGCTGAACCAGAATGGAAACCCGATTTTGGTCCTGCTCAATTTAATGCCACAGCAGGCGCAACAGCAATTGGGGCTAGAGATTTTTTGGTTGCTTATAATGTAAATTTGAATACCACTTCTGTTAGAAGAGCCAATGCCATTGCGTTCGACATACGAGAAAAAGGACGTAAAAAGAGAGAAGGAAACCCTATTACAGGGAAATTGGTTAAAGATGAAAAGGGAAATCCAGTAATGATTCCGGGCTCATTAAAAGCATGTAAAGCAATCGGATGGTTTATTGAAGAATACGGAGTTGCTCAAATATCAATAAATCTAACAAATATAAGCATCACTCCCGTTCATATTGCTTTTGAAGAAGCTTGTAAAAAAGCACAAGAACGAGGATTACGCGTAACAGGTTCGGAACTAGTAGGACTAATTCCTAAACAAGCCATGATTGATGCCGGTAAATATTTTTTAAGAAAACAAAATAGATCGGTGGGGGTATCGGAAAGCGAAATAATAAAAATTGCTATTAAATCACTTGGCTTAGACGACCTTAAACCATTCAATCCAAAAGAAAAAATTATTGAATACCTGTTGGAAGATACAACTCAAAAAAGGCTCATTGATTTTACTTGTAAGGAATTTGCCAATGAAACAGCATCGGAATCTCCTGCACCGGGCGGTGGTTCTGTATCTGCCTATTTAGGAGCATTAGGAGTATCTTTAGGAACCATGGTAGCAAATCTTTCCTCCCACAAACCGGGATGGGATGAGCGTTGGGAAGAGTTTAGCCATTGGGCAGAAAAAGGACAAGCCTTAAAAGATGAATTACTCTACCTGGTAGATGAAGATACCGCCTCGTTTAACAAAATAATGGATGCGTTCTCTCTGCCTAAATCTACAGATGCAGAAAAAGAAGCAAGAACCAATGCCATACAGGAAGCAACAAAATATGCTACCGAAGTTCCTTTCCGAACCATGCAAAAAGCGTATGACTCGATGGAGCTATTAAAAGCAATGACAATAACCGGAAATCCAAATTCGGTAACTGATGCCGGTGTTGGAGCCTTATGTGCTCGTACTGCCGTAATTGGTGCATTCTTGAATGTTAAAATAAATGCAAGTGGATTAAGCGATAAAAAATTTGTAAATGATATTATTGCAAAAGGAAAAGACATTGAAGAAAAAACAAAATTGCTGGAATCGGAAATATTAGCTATTGTTGAAGAAAAAATAAAATGCACTTAATACCGATTGCATAGGTGTTATCGGCATTACCATTGTAAAATTTAAAATATTTGTTATATTATTTTAAATTTACAATTGGTATAAATTTTTAAAAAAAAAGAAATCTGAATATTAAAAAACATTCTAAAAAATAAAAAAGGAAGGATTTAAATTTTTCATCTGTTTAAATATTTGACCTTATCTTTACATTATTGTGAGAAAAATTATTTACCATACATTTAAGTTAACCTTATTCTGGCTTTGTTTATTTGCTATCCAGCGTAGTATCTTTTTAATTTATTTAAAGAATCAATTAAATGAAATAAAACTATCGGAAATACTGCTTTCTTTTTTCTATGCATTGCGAATGGATTTATCGACAACGGCATATCTAATGGTATTACCGGCAGTACTTGTTATTATTGCACTTTTTTATAAGACCAATAAAACTTTTATCAGCACCATCCATGTTATTAATATTATTTTGATAACAATATGTGTTATTATTGGCATTTCCGATATTGGGCTGTATTCAGTATGGGGCGTAAAATTTAATCAACAAGCACTATCCTATCTTGCATATCCTAAAGAGGTAATCCATTCGTTTTCCGCTGTCCCCTACTGGCTTTTTATTGGGATTATTTTGGTCGAAATTTTTATTTTTATTTATATATACCGAAAAATGTTCCGTCCGGGTTATATTGCTAAAATAAAATTAAACTACCGACTATTTTTTTTAGTTCTCATCTTCCCTCTTCTTTTATTGGTTATGAGAGGTGGAGTTCAAAAATATCCGATTAACAAAAGAGCTGTTTATTATTCAAAACATGCCGTATTAAATTATGCCTCTTTAAATAGTTTCTGGAATTTAATGCAGACCTTGTTTAAATCGGAAATTAAAGAAAACCCCTATAAATACTATTCGTCCGAAAGAGCTAATGAGATAATGAATCAGTTACATGATGTAAGTTCCGATACTACAACATCTATTTTAAATACCAATAGACCTAACATTGTGCTTATCCTTCTTGAAAGTATTAGTGCGGAATGTATGAACTCTTTAAACGGGGAAAAAGGAATTATGCCTAAGCTAGATAGTCTTGCTAAAAAAGGGATGTTGTTTACGAATTTCTATGCCAATGGATTTCGGACAGAGCAAGGATTAATTTCATTATTCAGCAGCTTTCCTGCACAACCGCAAACAAGTATTATGAGAGAATTCGAGAAATTTGAAAAACTCCCGAATCTACCTAAAATACTTAATGAAAATGGATATTCGCTAAATTATTATTATTCAGGAAACCTTGTTTTTGCGAATCAAATTGCCTATTTAACATTTTCAGGATTCAGCACTATTTATGATAAAGACAATTATACCTGGAATAAAAAAACACAATGGGGCGCTTACGATGAAGAATTATTTGCATGTCATTTAAACGAATCGGAAAAAGACAAACAGCCTTTTTTCAGTGTAATTATGACCAGTACCAATCACGAATCATTCGATGCGGATGTTGACAACGTTTTTAAAGGGAAGTCGGAATCCGACAAATATAAAAACACCAGTTATTATACCGACAAATGTTTAGCCGATTATTTAAATAAAGTAAAACAAAAATCGTGGTATAAAAATACCCTATTTATTATTACCGCCGATCATGCCCATTCTTATCCGAAAGGGAGAAAAGCCAACGAAGCAGAACGACATCATATTCCTTTTATTATATATGGAGACGTATTAAAACAGGAATATCAAGGAAGTAAAATTTCGACGATTGGTTCGCAAATTGATTTTGCAGCAACACTGCTGGCTCAATTAAACATTAAATATGATTCTTTTAAAAAAAGCAAAAACCTTTTCAACATTCATTCTCCTCAATTTGCTTTTTACACCTTCGATAATGGATTTGGAATAATAACCAAAGAACAAACCATTATATTCGACCATAATTTTGGGAAGCTTGTTTATAAAAAAGAAAAAAGAAGTCCGGTAGCTGATGAAGAATTAACGGGTATAGGGAAAGCCTATTTACAATCGCTTTTCGAAGAATATTTAAAGATGGGTTATTTAGGGGAAAAATAAGAACCATTCCGCTCACTCTTTCCATATTTGTAGTTTTTCAATAAACTTCATCTTGAAATTTTTTTAATAGATTTATCATATTTTTAAATTTTAATTTCATAGATTTGATTTAAATTATTCTCCTATGAAAAAGCTAAAACTTTTCTTTTTGCTGTTAATTCTATGTAAATACGGCTATTCTCAAAATTATTTAGCATATTATTCATCCATTGATAATGCACAAGTATATATGGCTGATTCAAATTATTTTGAAGCCAGTAAAATTTACAAAACAGCTTTTAAAAAATATGATGCATTTTCAGATGATTATGTAGATGCATATACCTGTGCTGTTTATTTAAAAAAATACAATCTTGCTAAAAAATATATTTATACCGCAGTTGAAAATGGTTACAATCCTTCCTATATATTTGATACAACAAGCATTTATGATGGACTTCAGCCAAAATGCAATAAAATTACATTCAACAAAAATAAGTTAAATAGAATTCGAATGAATTATTTAAATAACATTAATTTAGCCTATTCTATAGAAATAATTAAGTTATTTGGCTTGGATCAAGGAATAAGAAATAGCAATTTAGAACATGCTGAAGATTCATTAATTCAAAAAATATTATCAAGCGATTCCATTTTTAAAAATAAATACATTGATTTACATTTTCGAAATAGCGAAATCATCGATTCAGTTAATTCGAAAGTTTTCTACGAGCTTATTTCAGAAAACGGATTTAGCAGACGAGAAATATTACCTGAAGCATATATGGGAGGTATTGTTATTTTAGCACACACATTTTGCCAATATAAAAATTATGATTATGATTCGTTCATAAAACAACTTAAAGATTTAGTAATAAAAGGAGACATAGCGCCCTTATCGTTTGCAAGAATTTTCGACAAATATTATATGGCGGTTTATAATTGCGAATATTACGGAACATTACCTTCTGATAAAATTAATTTATACGACCCAATAAATGTTGATAAAAGAAGAAGCGAAATTGGGTTAACACCAACCTATATTCGAGAAAAAATCACAAAGAGAAAATTAATTTTAAAAAATTTTAATAATACTTCTAACTAAAGGTATTTATTTCTTTAGAAAACATAATAATTCTAATCATAAAATTCCATCTATAAACAAAAACAACCCATCCATGAACCAAAACATACCATTCGTAAAAAAGTAAGATGAAAATTAAAAAATTTATTTAAGTTTAACCTTTAGAAACTAAATATTTATTTAACTAAAACTAATTACTATGAAAACGACATTAAGCATTTTATTAAATATCTTTTTTGTATTTTCAATTACTTACGCACAAAAGAGCGAAACAATTTATAAAAAAAACATTTTCACCCCTACTATCATTAAAACATTAGATAGTTGCAACAAGCAAAAGATTAATAAAACCCGCTTGAATTCAATAATAAAACAAGCTGATATTTCTGCTAATCCATTGAATTTAGGTATTGCATACCTAGGTGCTGCTTTATATGAAAAAGATAGAGATAGCATTTTAAATAATCTTGAGAAATCAATATCTTGGTTCAATAAATTTTCTCCGGATTCATTAATTATTTTTCCGGATTGTATTTTATCTTACTTAAACAATAATATTCCAAATCAGAAAGGTTATTTTTATAATCAATTAAGCGGCAAATTACATGATAAACTTCCTGCTTACAGCATAATATATAATAAAAGAGCTGCAAAACTAAATCAAATGGAGAATAATTATCCATGGGCAGGTTTTGCTTTTCTAAATATTTCAAGTGCTTATGCAGATTCTTACAATGATTATGAAAAAGCGAAAGAGTATATAGACAGCTCCATTTATGTTTGGCAAAAAATACAAGATACAATGCAATTAGCCAATGTTTACAAATATAAAGGGTATTTATTAGGGAAAATGCGTAAATTTAAGGAAGCAAAAGACACAATAAAACTAGCAGAAAAATTATATATTTTAAATAACTTCGATCTAGGACTTGCTGTTTGTTATTTTGACCTTGCAAAAGTTTACGAAGAAGAAAATATTATTGATTCATCTTTTATATTATTAGAAAAAGCAAAAGAAATATGGCTAACATATAACGACACCTTTAGAATAGTTGGGATGAATAACACATTAATTAATCTATATATAAAAAATAAAAATTATGAAAAAACATTCCCTCTAATTGATGAAAACGATAAATATATTCTGATGAAAACATTAATTGAAAC
>DAOLWT010000130.1:0-6518 GCA_035421345.1 Bacteroidales bacterium | reverse complement strand
CATGTATTAAGCCTGCCGCTAGCGTTCATCCTGAGCCAGGATCAAACTCTCCATAGTAAAGTTTGATAAATTTTGAATGTCTCAAGATTCATTATTCGTGAATTTCAAAAAAATTGATTTTCTGGATATTTGCTACTTTATTGGCTTTCTTCAGTATTCTCAAAGAACTTTACGTATTCAAATCCATTCTTTTTATTGAATGGGGTTGCAAAATTACTATTAATTTTTAATTCTGCAAATTTATTTTTATTTTTTTTTCAAAAAATTAAAAACTTCAAAATTTCAATTACTCTTTATTCTTTTCTTTTGGGATTGCAAAGATATAAATATTTTTAATTCACAAAGAATTATTTTTATTTTTTTTTCACAATCTTTTAAAGAACTATTTCCGTTTCGGGGTGCAAAGATATGCATTCTGTTTTTTCATTTCCAAATTTATTTTCATCTTTTTTTAAAATATCTTTTAATTCATTGATATCATTATAATTAAATTTGATTTTTTTTTAAACTATTCTAATTTTATGTATCTATTCCTCTATTTTCTCTTTTAAAATTTGCCTTTTTTAACCTATTTTTGTCTTTTCGTAAACAATCTTATACTATATATATAATGAAAAAACCTTTTCTATTCGCCATTATCTCTTTCTTCTTTTGCCTTTTTATTCATATTAACGCTTATACACAAAAGGATTCTACGAAAATGGATATCTATTCAAAATCTCCTGATATAAAAACACGCAAGTGGTATACTGGGGGTGGCTTAGGTCTTCAGCTGGGGGATGCTACCATGATTGAATTTTCTCCGTTAATTGGATATCGCTTTACTAAAAATATAGCTGCCGGTATGGGCTTTACTTACCAATACTTCCGTTCTAAAGACTACTTAACCGGACTTGTTTTCAAAACAAATGTTTATGGAGGAAGCATATTTGCACGGTATTGTTTTCTTGAGAACTTTATTATTCATTCCGAATTCGAAAGGCTTAGCCTCGAATCTCTTTACTTTGACCCTTTTAATATCTATACTACAGAAAGATTTTGGGAAGAAAACCTATTGGTTGGAGGGGGCTATCGATCAGCTATTGGAGAACGAAGTTATATGTATATTATGTTATTATATAACCTGAACGATAATATAAACAACCATTACGGAAGTCCTATTGTTTTTAAAACCGGGATTGAAATTGGATTATAATAAAATAGTCCTATTTCTAGGACTATTTTATTAAATCAAGTTTTGTTTTTTTACTTATTCCTCTTTATACTTCTTTTAGTATCTCTATTAACAATTTCCAAAATTTTTCTACGGAACCTGCATGAATTCGCTCATCGGGTGAATGAACACCTCTTAATGTTGGGCCAAATGATATCATATCCATTCCTTTGTATTTTTCTCCTATTACGCCACACTCTAATCCGGCATGAATAGCTAATACCTTGGGTTCGGTTTTAAATAATTTTGTATATACGTTTTTTGTAATATTTAATATTTCCGAATTAATATTAGGTTTCCAACCTGGATATCCGTCGCCATGAGTTGCTTTTGCTCCAGCCGTTTTAAATACAATTTCAACCATCGTTGCAATATCAATTTTAGATGAATGTATAGAACTACGTTGGCTGGTTTGTATAAAAAATTCATCATCACGCATTTTTACGGAAGCTAAATTGGTGGAGGTTTCCACTAACCCAGGCATATCGGACGACATAGCAATTACACCGTGAGGACATATATATAATGAATTAAGCAATCTTTTTTGGGTATCTTCATCAATAAGCATCGAAGAAGCTGGAATAGGTTCAACGGAGAAGTTTAAATCCGGTTCATTTGTTTTTAATTCATTCTTAATCGTTTCTCCGAATTGTGATGCATATTGCATAAAATCGATTTTCTTTTGTTCAGGAACTGCTATTTCAGCAAACGCTTCTCTTGCAATCGCATTACGAAGGTTTCCCCCATTTAATTTGCTTATTCTTATTTTAAATTTATCAGAAGCATTCCATAAAAAGCGATTGATAATTTTAACGGCATTTCCTCTTCCTTTATTTATGTCATCGCCAGAATGACCTCCTTTTAGCCCTTTAACAGATATGTTAAACGAAAGGTGATGTGTTGGCATGTTTTCTTTTTTAAACGGCATGGTAACGGTGGTGTCAATTCCTCCTGCACATCCTATAAATAATTGTCCTTCATCTTCCGAATCGAGGTTTAATAATATACTCCCTTTTAAAAAATGTTCTTTTAACGCAAAAGCACCTGTAAGTCCAGTTTCTTCATCTACCGTAAAAAGACATTCTATTGGGCCATGGGCTAAATTTGCTGATTCCAGAACAGCTAATTGTGCTGCCATACCTATACCGTCATCTGCTCCCAAGGTTGTTCCTTTTGCTTTTACCCATTCTCCATCCATTATGGGTATTATCGAATCTTTATCAAAATCATGATTCGTTTCTGCGTTCTTTTCACATACCATATCAATATGGCTTTGTAAAACGATTGTTTTTGATTTTTCTTTTCCTTTTGTAGCAGGTTTACGAATGAGTACATTCCCTACTTCATCTTTAATTGTTTCTAAATTTTGTTTTTTTCCAAAATCTAATAACCACTGTATTATTTTTTCTTCTTTTTTCGAAGGACGAGGGATTTTACATATTTCATTGAAATAATACCATACTCTTTCCGGTTTTAAATTTAAAATTTCGTTCATTTTTTTTAGTTTATCAAATTTAAGTACTTTATTTCAAAAAAAATAACCGCAAAATAGAGAGACTAAACGCATTCATATTTAAAAGTTACACTGAAAAGTGTCTTATTTCTTATAAATAGATGGCTTCGTTCGTTCTGCGGTTATTGTAAGGAAACTTACATTGTACTATATTTTATCCGTTTCCTTTGTTAATTTTTTTTTGTTTTTTAGCTTCCCTTTTTTCTTTTAATGATTTAGTAGGAGCTTTTTTTTCTTCTTTTTTTACAGTTTTTTCTTTGCTCATAGTTCTATAGTTTGAGTTACAAATATATTTAATTTAATTTAAAAATACAAAAATAAAAGGAAGAAGCTCTTTTTTGATTTTAAACTATTAAATTTGCATCCTAATATCTTTTTAAGTGAGTAAAAATTTAATTTTTTATTTATTTGCCCTGCTTCTCTTTATTTCCCTTATTGCTTTTGTTATTAATAAAGGAGAAAAAACATATTCCTTAAAGGAAAATGTTGCTAGCAAAACAACTTCTATCTCTTTACATAAATCAATTCTTCCTACTGATAGTAATGAAAATAAAACATCAACAGGTTCTCAAAAGCGCGACTTTACGTCTCATTTAATCGGAAATCCACTAAGTATTTTAATTCTTCAAATTATTATTGTAATTGTTCTTGCTCGATTGTTAGGAATATTTTTTGCTAAAATCGGACAACCTAGCGTTATAGGAGAAATTATTGCCGGTATTATCTTAGGACCATCCCTATTTGGACACATTTTCCCAGATGTTTTCAATTTTGTATTTAGCGCAGACTCTTTAAAATACCTTGAAATTTTAAGTCAGATAGGCCTTATATTATTTATGTTTATAATAGGAATGGAACTCGATGTAAAAACATTACGTGTTCGTGTTAAATCGGCACTTATTATTAGCCATACGAGTATTCTTATTTCCTTTTTAGGGGGGGTGCTAATTGCCTATTTCCTTTATGATTTATTTGCTCCTCCTAACCGCAACTTTACTGATTTTGCTCTATTTATAGGTATTTCCATGAGTATTGCCGCATTCCCTGTCCTCGCAAGAATAATTCAAGAGAGGGGTATGACAAAAACCATATTCGGAAAGCTTATTTTAACCATTGCAGCTATTGACGATTTAACAGCATGGTGTATTCTTGCTATCGTTATTGCAATTATACAAGCAGGGAGTTATTATTTAGCAGGATTTACTATTTTATTCGTTTTACTATATCTTATTATTATGCTCCTTCTTGTAAAACCATTAATGAATAAAATAGCATCTGTATATATTTCTAAAGAAATTTTTAATAAAAAAATTATTGCTTTTGTTTTTATCGTCCTATTTATATCTGCATTTTTTACCGAAATTATTGGAATAAAAGCATTATTTGGAGGTTTTATTGCCGGAGTTATCATGCCATCTCATCAGCATTTTAAAAAAGTGATGGCTGAAAAAATTGAAGATTTTAGTTTGGTTGTTCTACTTCCACTTTTTTTTGTATTTACCGGCCTTCGTACCAATATCGGCTTAATAAATGATACGTCAACATGGGCTATTTGTTGCATTATTATACTCGTAGCTATTGTCGGTAAATTTGGCGGAAGTTTTATCGCATCCCGATTTTCTGGTCAATCGTGGAAAGACTCATTTATTATAGGAACACTAATGAATACAAGAGGGTTAATGGAACTTATTGTGTTGAACATAGGGTACGAACTTCAAATTTTATCAACCGGTATCTTTACCATATTAGTCATTATGACTTTATTCACAACCTTTATGACAGGGCCTGTATTAAGCATGATTGATTATTTTGAAAGAAAAAAGAGTACTTTCTTTAGGATGGTTCCCGATAAAAACAATTTGCAAATTTTAATTTCCTTCGGACAACCAAAAATGGGCTCCTCTCTTTTAAAAATTGCCGCCGCTTTTACCCGAAAAGATATTCATATAAGTGCTTTACATCTTACTCCCCATACAGAAATTACACAATCCGCTGCATTAAGTTATGAGACAAATAGTTTTTCTCAAATTAGATCTTTAGCAAATGTGTTAAAAATTGGGGTTAAAACAATCTACAAAACAACAGAAGATATTAGTAAAGAGATAAAAAGAACTAGCAAAAAAGAAAAATGTAATCTATTATTAATAGGAGCAGCAAACCCTACTATTAATAAAAATGCGTTAGGCGGAAAAGTGAAAAATATAATCGAACAAGTTAAATGCAGTGTTGGCGTTTTTATTGATAAAGATTTTAAGGAGCTTAATAAAATTATTATTATTTCGGATTATGTTCTTTTTGAAAAAATGAATAGCTTATGTAATATTTTACTCCAAAATTCAAATTGTTCTATTACATATGTTATTCCTACCGCAATAAATAATAATTCATCATATATTAAAAATGATAGAATTCAATACATTCCCGAGTCTTTAATAGAAAAAAACAAACTGAACGAATTTGATTTGCTTTTAACAAATATCAACTATTTTGAACAATCCACTTTTGCCAATAAAGATTTTTTTAATTTTTCTCCTTCATTACTTCTCTTTCAATTTAAAGGACATACTTTTTAAAAATTACTCATTATGTATACATATGAAAATCTTCACCATTTTATAAAAAATATATTTTGTAAAATAGGCTGCTCCCCTGTGGATGCTGAAACTGTTGCGGAAGTATTACTTTCGGCAGAATTAAGAGGCATTGAATCTCACGGCATGCTAAGAATATCTGATTATTATAATTTATGGAAAGCTAAAAGAATAAATGCCACTCCTGTAATTACCATTGTTCATGAAACGCCTAGTACAGCCGTTATAGATGGAGATTCAGGACTAGGCATGGTTGTAGGTAAAAAAGCGATGCTGCTGGCTATAGAAAAAGCTAAAACAGTAGGAACTGGATGGGTTTCTGTTTCTAACTCCAATCATTTCGGAATTGCAGGTTATTTTTCAATGATGGCTTTAAAAGAAGATATGATCGGGATTTCCATGACTAATGCCAACCCTTTAGTTGCTCCTACCTTTTCTACTGACCGATTACTTGGCACAAACCCTATTGCAGTTGCTATTCCGGCAGGAAATCAACCTGCTTATGTAGCTGATTTTGCAACTACGCCTATTGCCCGTGGGAAGCTCGATTTAATGCATAAAAAAAATAAAAAAGCGCCCTTGGGTTATGTTCAAGATAAAGATGGGAATCCAAGTGAAGATCCAAATATTCTTACACAGGGTGGGGCTATTCTTCCCTTGGGTGGTGATTACGAACATGGTAGTCATAAAGGGTATTGTTTAGGTTCTATTGTTGATATTTTTTCAGCGGTATTATCCGGTGCGGGTTACGGTCCGTGGGTTCCGCCTTCGGTTGCATATTTACCAGTAAAAGAAAAAAACGATGTAAAAGGAACAGGGCATTTCTTTGGAGCTATGCGTATAGATGCATTTCGGACGGCAACGGAATTTAAAAAAACAATGGATGAATGGATTCTTACATTTAGAAATGCTAAACCGGCTAAAGGACAAGAAAAAGTTTTAGTTCCTGGAGATATTGAAAGAGATAATGAAGAAAGAAGAAAGAAAGAAGGAATCCCAATAATGCCTTTACTTGTTGAAAAAGTTAACCAAATTGCCACAGAACTCGGTATTGAAAATATTAAATAACTTTTTCCGAATCTAAATTTAAAATATCCGTTAGACTATTTTAAATTTACAATCTATCTAACTCATTCCTAACTCACAGATAATTAATAGATTAGAATACCATGTTTTTTAATCAAAGTGAAGAATGGCCTTC
>DAOLWT010000129.1:0-6569 GCA_035421345.1 Bacteroidales bacterium | reverse complement strand
TGAATATTTGGCATTTTTAAGCTATATTAATTTTTAACATTGGAAATTGGATATTGGGTATTGGATATTCCTTTATATTATATTTTTTTCTTGAAAAGAGGAATAAGTTTTTTTATTTTAACTTTTTTCCATTAATACAAAAAGTTACAAAGGCTGTCAGAAAATTTCTTCACTTTTATTAAAAAAAATGGTATTTTAATCAGTGAGTTAGATAGATTGTAAATTTAAAATAATCCAACGAATATTTTAAATTTTACAATGGTAATGCCTATAACATAGATGTTATAGTACAATTTATTGGACTATTACATATATACAATCGGTATTAAAAAAATTATACCGTATTTTTTTAGCATTATATTATAATTTTTTTCCTTATACTTGCCGCAAAAATAAACTATTAAATTATATAAATGTATGGAAAACACGAATTTAACCTTAAAAGATAATACTTCAAATCCTGCTCCACTCGGACTTACCGGATTTGCATTAACAACCATTTTATTAAATATGCACAATGCTGGTTTTTTTGCATTGGGTAGTTCTATTCTTGCAATGGGAATAACAATGGGAGGTATTGCTCAAGTTATAGTAGGAGTAATGGAATGGAAAAAAGCAAATACGTTTGGTACAACAGCTTTTTCTTCTTATGGGTTTTTCTGGCTTTCTTTAGTTTTATTAATTATTCTTCCTAAAATGGGTTATGGAACTGCTCCCGATAAAAATGAAATGGCCGCCTATTTATTTGTTTGGGGCGTATTTTCTATATTTCTTTTTATTGCCACTTTTAAATTTAATCTAGCTATGCAAATTTTGTTCGGTTCGGTAGTACTTCTATTTTTCTTATTAGCAATTGGAGATTTTATGGAAAATAAGAGTATAAAAATTCTTGCCGGATACGAAGGAATTATTTGTGGATCTATTGCTTTGTATATAGCAATGGCACAGTTAATAAATGAAACATACGGAAAAATAATTATGCCTTTAGGTGCGCCTAAAAAATAAATAAAAAAAGTTTTTTATCGAATTGAAAAAAGTAAAAATGGCATTCAGGAAATTTTGTTAAAAACGTAAGTAATTTAAAAATACACAGTATGAGAAAGTATAGACTTCTATTTTTTTTCTTGTTTTTAGTCATAAGTACACAATCACAAAACAACACTCCCAAATATGGAATTGATTTTTCCGGATTTGTAAAAAATGATTTCTTTTGGGATTCACGACAAAATGTAACAATTAGAGAAGGTCATTTTTTGCTTTATCCAATGCCTATTAGTGAAGATGCTGATAAAAACGATATAAATGCAAAATCAAATTTTAACTTTTTGTCTATTCAATCTCGATTAAGCGGAAAAATTACGGGTCCCGATGCATTTAAAGCAAAAACTTCCGGACTTATTGAAGCCGATTTTTTTGGTAACGAAAATACAAACTTTGCCGATGTTAATGGTTTTCGTTTACGTCATGCTTATGTAAAACTAAATTGGGAGAAATCAGAATTGATTTTTGGTCAAACTTGGCATCCTATGTTTATCGCAGGATGTTTTCCTGGGGTTGTTTCATTTAGTACCGGTTCTCCTTTTCAACCTTTTTCACGAAACCCACAAATTAAATGGATACGAAAAATTGGAAAATTAAGTTTGGCCATTTCTGCTAATTCGCAACGCGATTTTACAAGTCCCGGAGGTTCTTCTGCTTCTTTACGCAATTCTTCCATTCCGGAGGTTCATGTACAAGGAATATTTGAAACAAAAAATGAAACTTCCAAAAAAGAATTGCTTATTGGAATGGGCGCAGGATATAAAACGATAGTCCCTCGCTTGTATAGTGAAGTAATAACAACTCCCGAAAGCTATGTATTAGATACAAATACGAATAAAATTACACATACCTACGCAAAAACAACGAAATATAAAACGGATGAAAAACTAGGGGGATATGCAGTTTATGGATTCATAAAATATAAAATGCCGGTATTAACTGCTAAATTTTATGCCACCTATGGTCAAAATTTATTCGATTTAACTATGCTTGGCGGATATGCTATTAGCGGAACTAGCGACCCTATAAAAGAGTTTAAAGAATATACTTCTTTGCAAACAATGGCTACATGGGGAGAAATACAAACAAACGGAAAAAAAGTTCAAATGGGCTTATTTGCAGGATATACTCAAAATAAAGGTTCCAATAAAAATATATTATCCTATACCATGCCTTCTGCTATTCCCATTGCAACAAACCCCTACCCATCAGCTACGCAAGCTATTAATAGAGGAGCCGACATTAAAAGTGTATATAGAATATCTCCTAGAATTATTTTTATTTCTGAAAAATTTCAGTTTATGACGGAGTTGGATTATACTTCTGCGGCCTATGCAACAAAAGATATTAATGGTAAACTAAACAGAAATGAAAAAGGAGTAATTACCGATACCTATAATATTGCCAACATCCGTTTTTTATTTGCTGTTCTTTATTCTTTTTAAAAGAATATGATTAATATAAAGATAGAAAATGTAACAAAGTCGTACGGAAAAATTAAGGCCGTCGATAATTTAACTATTTCTGTTGAAGAAGGTGAAATTTATGGATTTATAGGATCTAATGGTGCCGGAAAATCTACCACTATTCGTATGATGATGAATTTTATTAAGGCCGACCAAGGGAATATAACATTACTTGGATTACATCCTCAAAAAGATGAAATTCAATTAAAAAAACAAATAGGATATGTCCCGGCAGATACGTTTATGTATAGTGATATGAAAGTGAATGACCTTTTCAAATTTTCAGAAAACTTTCATCAGGTTCCTGCAAAAGAAAAAATAAATCAATTAGTAGAAATATTGGATATTGATCTTAATAAACGATTTGAACAATTATCTTTTGGTAATCGGAAAAAAGTTTCTATTGCTTGTGCCATGTTACATTCACCTAAACTTATTCTATTAGACGAGCCTTCAAACGGATTGGATCCGGTTATTAGAATAAAATTATATGAATTGCTAAAAGAGGAACAAAAAAAAGGGGTCACTATTTTCTTTTCTTCTCATGTATTAAGTGAAGTTCAAAAATTTTGTTCACGAATAGGCTTATTAAAAAATGGAAAATTAATAAAAGAAACAACGGTTGCTGATTTTACTAATATTGGATATAGACAAGTTCATATTGAAAGCAAAGAAGAAATAAATTTAGCTGCTTTAAAAGGAGTTGCTGCCATTCATAAACAAGGAAACTCAACTCACTTTATGTATTCAGGAAATCCCAACGAATTAATTCGATTGTTAAATACTATTGATATAATATCTTTTAACATTGAAGAACCCGATTTAGAAAATGTATTTATGCATTATTTTGAAGAAGGAAAGGAGGTTTTAAATGTTATTTAAAAGAGAATTAAGAAGAAATGTAAAATCTTTTATTGTTTCTTGTCTTATTTGTTCATTAATGGTGGTATATGTTATTTCAATAGCACCATCTTTTGGGGAAGATATTCAACAAATAATCGATTTAAAATTTCCGAAACCACTTCAAAAAGCATTTGGTATTTCAGAATTGGATTTCTCTAATCCGGTAGGTTTTTTTGGATTAATGTTTTCCTATATATATTTATTTTTTAGCATTTATACGGCAGGTGTTTTTTCCTCTATCGTATCGAAAGAATTTACGGAGAAAACAGCGGAATATTTATTTTCATTACCGGCAAATAGAATACAAATAATGATAAGTAAATTGTTGGTTGCAATTATTTATGCACTTTTAACCATAATTATTTTATATGGTTTAACCATTATTTCTTTTACGATATTTATAGGTGATAATTATAATCAAACCCCATTGTTTCTAATGGCTTTATCGTGGCTCATAGGAGGCATTACGTTTGGGTCTATTGCTTTTTTAGTATCCTCATTTTTTTCAAAACAAAGAACTATTTCTGCTATTTCTGTTGGAATGGTAATGGTGATGTATATGTTTCAGGTAATAATTTCCATGAATAAGAAATTGGAAAATTTAAAATATATATCTCCTTTCGATTGGTTTAAAGGTTCAGATATAGCGAATAGTGGAACTATTTCAGGCACCTATATCCTAATTGCAATAACTATTTCAATTAGTTGTTTGATAGTCGGTATTATTCGTTTTAATAAAAAGGATGTATTGGTATAATAAAACATAAATTAAAGCGAAAAAGGGTTGAAAACATTTCAACCCTTTCTCGCTTTACTCAATTAAGAAATTTTATTTTACTAGCATGGCTCCTAGAGCTATACTAAATAATTTTGTTTTTTCACTGTCGCCACGTGAGGTTAGAATACATGGTACTTTAGCACCAAATACAACAGCTCCTAATTCTCCGCCGCATAATTTAGTATTTGTTTTAAAGAAAACATTCCCTGATTCAATATTCGGGAATAAGATACAATCTGCATCTCCTCCTACCGGACTTTTAATCTTTTTAATTTCACAACTTTCTTTATCAACACATACATCTAATGCTAAAGGCCCTTCTACAATAGCTCCTTTTATTTGACCGCGGTCCGACATTTTACTAATAATAGCAGCATCAACACATGCAGGCATTCCTAACGACATTTGTTCTGTTGCAGCCAACAATGCTACTTTCGGATTTTCTATCTGAAGCGCATGGGCTGTTTGTATTAAGTAATTAGTAATAGCTATTTTTTGAGGTAAGTCGGGTGCCGGAATAATAGCAACATCTCCAACAACAAGTAGCTTATGATATTTAGGTGTTTCTATAACCGTAACATGCGATAAAATTGCTTTAGGTCCCGACATAAGTCCTTTTTCTTTGTCGAGAATAGCACGCATATATTTATCGGTAGTAACTAAGCCTTTCATTAAAACATCTCCCTCTCCTTTATTGATAAGTTCAACAGCTTTTTGTGTTGCTTTCCATTCATCTGCTTCTTGTACAATTTTAAATTTTTTAAAATCAAAATTATTTTCAGTACATACTTTTTTTATGGTTGTTTCATCTCCCACTAATGTTGCCTCAACTATTCCTTTATCGATAGCGGCACTAATAGCACCAATTGTATGAGAATCATTTGCAAAGGCAGCTACTAATCTTTTTTTTGTTTTACTTTTTAAAGCATCAAACATTTGTTCTAATTTTGTAATAGGCATTTTATATCCTCCAACTTGTTTTTATAGGTTATTAATTTATTTATATAGTATTTATTTTGTGTAAAAATCAATCATGTTTTGTATAGCCTTTTTACATACTCCGCAAAAGTTATCATACGAAGCCGATTTCATCGTACAATCGAATGATGGTCGGTAAACCCCTTTCGTTTCATATCCTCCTCCTTCAAAAACTCCCAAATTATTTTTATAGTTCTCACTGCTAGGTGTTGGAATAGGAGTTTCTGCTAAAAGCATATTCTTCCATTTTTTATCAAAATGAACAAGCGTAGTTAAATTAGATTCCCACGGTTCAACATCTTTGGGGTACATTCCCACCGTTGACACTTCGGAATCATAGTATTCATCTCCCAGTCCTGCAAAAGCATGCCCAAATTCGTGTGTAATTACATATTTAGAATACATATTATCCGAAGAACAGGTACCATAAAAATTGTAAATACCCCCTCCACCATATTTGTTCGAATTTACTAAAATAAAAATTTGATCGTAGGGTGCATTTGCAGCCACATCATGTAAATTTTTGTTGTCGTAGGTCATCAAATATCGTTCTGAATCGAATGTGTAAAACGTAGATCCAACAGCGGTATTCTTCCATATATCTTCCCCTGGAATATCAGGACCCGATTCTAAAGAGGAGGCTTCAATACCCCAGATATTAATTTTTTCTTTATTTTCTTTAAAAGGAGATGCTCCTATAAGGGCATTTTTAAAGGCTTCGCAATCTTTTTTAAATTTACCCATTTCCTCTCGTGTATATCCATCGGGTATGATAACAATATCCACTTTTTTTGATGGATCTCCATTATATAACACTTTAAAAGAAGAACTGCGATTCTTTTTTTCGGTCGAAATAAAGTAACTGCTGGGGTCAATAATATATTCAAATTTTTTATGCCAATTATTTTTTTTGTCTCTACTATAAAATTCAATTTTTATAGTTGCTTTAGGATAAGGCATTGTAATGGTTTCAGAAAAAGATTTAATAACGGTCTTTGCTTCATTGGTTGTTCTCCATTCGGCAAAAAGGGAAGAGTAATTTTTCTGAAAAATAATCTTACCGGAAGCTTTATCATACGCGACAAACTTATAATGACCATAATTAAAAGTATCCGTTAAATTGCTTAACGAACCTCCCCATAATGATTCTTCTTTCAATTCATCAATAGAATAAAATTCTAGCGTGTCGTTTCCGGAATGAAAATAATCTATACGGAGTGTTTTGTTCTCAAAATAATCACTATTTCCGGCAAATGAATAAAAAAAGGAGATGAATAAAAAAATGACAAAGACTAATCTTTTTTTCATGGATGTTGTTAATAAATTGAATGGGTGAAGATATGCAAATTTATGCGTTTAATTCGTGTTTTTATTAAGTTTTTTTCAAAATATTTTTTGATTAA
>DAOLWT010000128.1:0-6574 GCA_035421345.1 Bacteroidales bacterium | reverse complement strand
TTGTACATAATATGAAGTGGTAGCATTAATAAACGGCGTTGTAAACGTATTTCCAGTAGATAAAAGATTTCCATCTGTTTCCGCATCATACCATTTTAATGTTCCTGTGCCTGTAGCAGATAACGTTTGTGTTCCGGCATTATTACTCGAACTTCCTGTTGTTACAGGAGCAGGAGGTCTATTAACAGAAATAAAACTTGTTTTAGTTGTCGTATCAAATCCAAAGGAATTAGTTGCCGTTAACTTTACCGTATAAGTATTGTTTGTTGAATATGTATGTGACGGATTTTGCAATGTTGATGTTGTACCATCTCCAAATTCCCACAACCATGAAGTAGGACCCGATGTTGATTTATCGGAAAATTTAACAATTCCGGTACAAGTAGAACTTACATCGGAAGAAAAGTTTGCAACCGGTGGAGTATTAGGTTCTGGAACATTATCCAACGCCTTTTTTATATTAATTAATCCCCACCCGTAATTGTTGTTAGGGTAAGTACCTCCTGCGGATGGCTTATCGGCATTATCGACAACTAAATCATAAATCTGACTAATAGTTAAATTCGGGTTTTTAGAAAATAATAATGCAATGGCTCCAGCAACATGTGGGCAAGCCATAGATGTTCCTGTTAGTAATTTATATCCGGTAGAATTTGCTGATGCAGAACGGATGTCTGTACCGGGAGCGGAAATATTCGGTTTTATATAATTCCAATCACTTCTTAACCAATATTGGTTATCGTTAAAAGGAGCTTTGTTTTCTGTTGGTCCTCGAGAAGATGAACTATTTATTGCATCTGTATTGGTTGTATTCCCAACTCCTATAGCGTTACCATAACATGCAGGGGTATTTACAGTACCTGCTCCGGGACCTGAATTACCATTAGCCATAACTAATACAAATCCAAGAGAATTAAGTGATTTGAAAATTTCAAAATATGCATCATTTTGAGAACTGCTGCCAATAGACATAGATAACAATTTAATATCAACTGTTGCTTTTAAATCAGCCATAAATTGCAATCCTTCTATTATTTGTGCATCGGAACCACCTCCGCTGCTTGATAATACTTTTGCAGCAACATATTTTGCATCCGGAGCAACTCCAATATCATTTGTTCCGGAACCTAAACCATCACCTCCTAATATGGTGCCACAACAATGGGTGCCGTGCCCTTGATCATCATATGGTTCTGTTTGTTGAGGTAAGCCGGTAGCGGCTTTAAAATGACCGGTCCATTTACCTACTAATGAAGGGTGATCAAAATCAACTCCGGTATCAAGTATCCCAATAACAACATCTTTTCCGGTATATCCGGCTGCCCAGCATAAATCAGCTTTAATTTTGGTAACGCCCCATTCAACGGCTCTTTCGTCATTGTCAAATTTTTCACTAACGGGAAGGTCTATTGTACGTATTTCATTGGCGTATATTTTTTTTACATCTTCTCTTTCGCTTATTTCGCTAATAATATCGGTAGTAGTTTCAATATAGAATCCATTTAAAATCCAAAAAATTTGATCCGGATTTACACTTACATTTTTACTGCTAAGCCAGGTCATAATTAATTCCTGACTTTTACGTGAAAAAGCAGAAAGTTCTTTTACTTTTTCTGCATTAGAAAGAGAACGCGTCTTTTCTAATGGAAGAGCATCATTCATTTCAATTAAACAACCAATTTTTTCATTGCTACGTGTGTTTTTAAATTGTTCGTAAAATTGAGTAGACATTTTTGTTAAGTCCTGTCCGAATGTTTCAAGTATGAAAAAATTTAACAGGAACAAAAAGGAAATAAGTAATGTTTTTTTCATGTTTTATTAATTTAATGGTTACAAAATATTAATCTTATAAAAATAGTTAGATAAGTGTAAAACAAAAATATAAAAATATTATAAAAAAACAATCTAATTCTTTAAAAATTAATTTTTTTATTATTTAGTACTTAAATTTTGGAAAAATTAAATCATAAAAAGGTGTTTATTTTTCAAAAATAATTTTATTCAAACTAATTGTTTCGTTGTGAGTTAATTTTAAAAGGTATATTCCTTCCGAAAAATTCGATAAATCGATATTTAGTTTTTCAAGAGATGTTATTTTTTTAAATATAGTTTGACCAAGCATATCCATAATTTCAATTTCAGTAAGATTGTTTATCGTATTTACTAAATCAAGCGTTATTATTCCATTTGTGGGATTTGGGTAAATTAAATAATCTTTTAAAGAATTTTCTTCGGTAATGTTAACATTTCCTATAACTACTGTTACCGGTGTTCTTTTACTTGAGCAGGAAGGTTCTGCAATTTGCCAATCATAAAAATAATAATAGTAAGCAGTAGAGCTAGATCCTGCTGTATTTCCGGTAATAGTTAATATATTTGAAGTTGTATATGGATAGGTTGCACCAGAACTTTCTCTCCATAAATTACAAGCTCCATTTGAGCCCATTTGATATCCTGTTCCGGCTTCAATATTAAAATTAAGGGTTACTACCTGTTCTCCGCTAGGGATATTAATTGTAATGGAATCGGCATATCCGGTAGAAGGGTTTTTTATCCAAATTGTTCTATTTCCGGATGTATTAGCATAAACTTTAACTGTTTTAATAGTTAAAGGTACGAAAGCATCAAAAACTAAAGCCCATCTTGAAGTGCTGGTATAATAAGCGCCATTTGTTGTCTTTGATACGATGCCAGCAGATTGTACTGCAGGTATTATATCGTTTTGTACAAAATATGTTTTGGTATTATATAATACAGGAGTAGTAAATGTATTACCCGTATTTAAAAGGGTTCCTCCTGTAGGTGCATCGTACCAATTGATCGTTCCTGTTCCTGAAGCAGTTAATGTAACACTTGCCGGTGTTTGACTTGATGCACCGGTAGCCGTGGGGGCATTAGGAACATCAATTTTTATATACTGAGACTTAGTTATTGAATCATTCCCGCAACTTCCTCCAAACAAAACTAACTTAACATCATAATTTCCTTCATTTGTATACGTATGAATAGGGTTTTCAGATGTACTTGAATTTCCATCACCAAAATACCATTTATATGAAGATGCTCCCGAACTTTGGTTGGTAAATTGAATGCTTGCCGGAAGCGAACAAAACGATTTTTTATCGGAAGTAAATGCAATTAATGATCCGGCAAATGGGCTTCCCAAACCCACAGCATACCATGCATTGGTAACTGCAATTAGTTCGGGTGCACAATCGCCCGGATATAAATCTTTGCATGCTTGAATGGAGTATGTTCGTGCATCGTTATATTGAGAGCTAGATGTTAAATAATTGGTTAACGTACGATAAGCAATAGCTGCCGCTTTATCCATTCCTATAGCCTTTACATTATAAGTATTTCCAATATCGTTTGTTCCAAAACCTCCTTCGCATAAAAGATAAAACCAATACGAAAGAACAGCTCCATTATAGTGAACTCCTCCATTATCACCTGTTCCGGTATACCAATTATCTCCTTTATAGGTGTCGGGACAGTTATAGGCATTGGGGTTCGACATAGAACGTAAAATTTTACCAATATCTTCTCCCATTTCCCAATTAAATTTTTCCGGACGAGCGTATTTATCAATACACATAGCAAAAATATCACTAAATCCTTCGTTTAATGCACCAGACTCATTCTGATATATTAAAGCCGCTGTATTTGATGTAAGTCCATGTGTAATTTCATGACCGCATATTTCAATTGCTGTAAAAGGAGTATACGGTGCTCCATTTCCATCTCCGTAAGTCATATAACTACCATTCCAAAAAGCATTATTGTAATCATTCCCATAATGAACATAGCTTATCAGTTTAAATCCTTTATTGTCAATACTATTTCTGTTATGTTTGGTCATAAAATAATCATACGTCATTTCTGTTCCCCAATGCGCATCTGTTGCTATTTCATCTTTTGCAGCATTAACGTTATTCCAATTATTATCGGTGTCGGTAAAATCAACGCCAGATGCGTATGATGTGCCATTTTTTAAATTATATGTTTGAATTCCGTTTCCGCGACCAGCTTCTTTTAAACGATATGTCCCGTTGTAACTGTCGGTGGTAATTGTTTTTGTTCCACTATATTTTGTAACAGCAGTCCCTTGTACATCTGCAATCTGAATTCTTTCATGTGTAGTAATAATATTCCCATTTTCAGCGTCAATAAAAATGTATTGTCTGCTTAATGGCTCCGATGCAAAAATATCAAATCGATATGCTAAACGATATTGGTTACTTAAAAGGTTTCCGCCTTCCGGAACAATCATGAGTTCTCCTGATGGATAATAAGTAGCTTCCGGTCTATCAAAAATGTTTTGTAACATTCTTTCTTCTTGCGGAAGCTGCCACATATACGTGGTGGCGTTTACATTATTTAATACTTTTTGTAAGGCTATTGTTTCTAAAATTTTAATATCGATAGGGGAATCAATAATTTTTTTGACTCTGCCGTTAAGAGAAATTACTTTATTGTTTTTAACATGAATAATATATTCACAACCCAATACAGGATATTCATTATATGTTTGTTTATAACGATAATGAGTATACCCAAGATTATCGGTTTCTGTGTTTTCTAATTCCATGCCGAAAGAGGAATCTAAATTAAATTGATTTTTTATCCATTCTTGAATGGTAGAGAATTCAATTTCTTCCCCTTTTTTAAATTGAATGAAAGAGGGAAGAAAATCGTCGTTTGATAAAACAATCGTTTCGGCATTTTTAATTATTGCACTTGCATCTTTTCCTGTTAATTCAGTAGATTGAGAATAATTAAAGAACGAAATAAAAATAATACAGAGGAAATATTTTTTCATTTGTTTCGGGGGTTTAATTTGACTATCTCAAATATACAAAACTATATATATAAAATACAAAAATAAATGAATATATTTTTTAACATTCTTCTGATACATAGATTGTTGTGATTTGGTTTTGAAGATGAACGCTATAATAAATTACTTTTAAATGGTAAAATATTTCGTTAAATCATAATATTGATTAATTTATATATTATAATTCGAATTTTAACTTATTAGCGTTAAGACTTAATTTTGGGTAAATGGTATCTTCTCCAGAATTTATATTTTGTTAACGAGGTATTAATAATTATCCAATCAACTAATTTAAATCTCCGAAGATAATGTACTATACGGTAACTGATTATTATAAACAGGAATAAAAAAATACTCTCAAAAATAACACGAATGATTGAATTGGCAAGTATTTCCTCAATTACATCTCCAGTTAAATAGTTGTAAATAAAAAATAGAATCGTAGTATAAAATAAAATGATGGCACCTATTATATATCCATGGGCAGTTTCAATAGACCTCTTCGGACAGTTATTAATACATTTCATGCAGCTTTCACAACGATAGGACCAAAATGGTCGTTTCTGTATTAATTTAATTGCTTTTACCGGACAATGTTCAATGCAAATCATACAATTATCACAAGTTGAAGATGCATAAAAAGTTTTCGCTAATATAAAACGACCAATAAAATAATACCCTAGTGAGATAGGAATTAATAAAAGGTCTATAGGGATTTCGTAAAGTGCGCTATAGTTTTTTCTTCCTGAAAATATTATTTTAGCAAAACGTTCGGTAATTCTTTTGCATCGTTGATGTATCGATATAACAACTTTTTCTTTTAAACCGGGATGTAGTGATATCCAGTTTGAAGGAAGATCAATCGATCGCAAACCTACAATTCGATATCCTTTTATTTTTAAAATAATTGCTGAAAATAGAAGCGTTGCTCCGCTTAATCCGGGCAGAAAGAGCTTAGCTAATTTCATGCCGGCTCTCGTATTAATAATAAAAACGTTCGTCTTTTTATTTGTTTTTGGAAAATTTAAAAGAAAGCGAATCATAATAGGAGGGAAGTTAAACCCATGAGTAGGTGATATAAATCCCAATAGATTATTCGAATCAATTTTAATATCCTTAATTTCTGTTTTAGAAATATTTGTTATTTCTGAAGTTATTTGATTTTGAAAAGCATAATTATCTATCCAAGTAGCAACTCTTTCCGCATTTCCTGTTCCTGAGAAATAAAATATTTTCAAATTCATATAAGGTTCTTATGGTTGGGCAAGCAGGGGAGTTAGGCAACGGTTATATTATTCATTTGAGTATAGTTTTCTCCTTGCTAGTTTTACTAAATTATCATATTTGTCCCAAACCAATTTTGTCATTGTCTCAAAATCTTCATGTGCTTTATCATATCTATCAGGTTGTTCTTCTTCCCACTCGTAAGGAATTGCTTGATGTCCAGGGCCAGATGGGAAAGTGTTTTTTCCAATATAAAAGTCAAGTTTTACAAGTAAAGCATTCAGTTCAGATTTAAGTGACTCTAAATCAGAATCAATAAATTCAAATTCAGGAAGCTCACATTCTTGAATAAAACTATAAATTTGTTGGTAAATTTTATCAGGAAACGAACCAAGAGTAAACCCACACTGCTTAATAAAAAGCATTATACCATCACTTTTTAGCAAAGTTATTAGTCTATTGAAAGTTTCTCTATCAAGATTAATGTAATTATCACTAGACGAAATTACT
>DAOLWT010000127.1:0-6593 GCA_035421345.1 Bacteroidales bacterium | reverse complement strand
ATTTTCAGTCGTCATTTTATCGGCTTCTTCTTTCAATAATAAGGACCAATAGGTTTTGTCGGGTTTTTAAATGCAGGATCATTTTTGTCAACTAATACCTCGGTAACAATGGTAATAACATCGCGTTCCAGGTCGTTTTCCATTAAAATATTACGAAGTTGTTGTTCAATCATATACCCGATAAATCCTTGGGAATAAGCACCGCAAATATCTAAAGGCATTTCGGGAATGCCGTAAACTTTAGCTCCTGCAATATTCTGTAAAAGAATATTCCCTACTTGTGGACCGTTACCGTGAGTAATAACTAGGTTGTAATCGTTTTTTATTAATTCAAGCAAACTTAAACAGGTTTCATATACATTTTGTTCCTGTTCGTGAATAGTGCCTTTTTGACCGCTTCTTAATAATGCATTCCCTCCGAATGCAACTACTGCCAATTTTTTCATATTTATTTTTTTTTAAAAAGACCACAAAGCTATAAATATTTATTTAATTTTCAATATTTGATATGTAGATACATGATTAAATTATACTAATACATTACTTAGTTTCTTTGGAATATATATCTTTGCACCGATTATGAACGAAAAGAAAAAAATAGCTTTTTATACGCTTGGATGCAAACTGAATTTTTCTGAAACATCTCAAATTAGTAGGTCGTTTCCTCCCGATAAGTATGAAATAGTCAATTTTAATGATTTTGCAGATATTTATATTGTGAATACCTGTGTAGTTACAGAAAAAGCAGAGAAAAAATCGCGTTCAATTATTCGACAAGCAAAGAAAAAAAATCCCAAGGCAATTGTTGCTGCTGTGGGGTGCTATACCGAAATTCATCCCGATGAAATAGCATCTATTAAAGGAACCGATTTTGTTCTTGGAGCGGCTAATAAATTTATGGTGAAAGAAATAATTGAGGAAGGAAAAATAACTACAAATGATAGTTTAGGCGAACAATTTATTTCTTCGTATTCTTTAGGCGACCGAACTCGTTCTTTTTTTAAAATTCAAGATGGCTGCGATTATTTTTGTGCATATTGTACCGTGCCTTTTGCTCGAGGAAGAAGTAGAAGCGATACCGTGGAAAATACTATGAAAGTAGCGAACGAAATAGCTTTGTCGGGAGTGAAAGAAATTATTTTAACCGGTGTAAATGTAGGTGATTTCGGAAGAAAAAATAATGAGAACTTACTCGAATTAATGAAACAGCTGGAGCAATTGAATGGAATAGAAAGAATCCGAATTTCATCGATTGAACCCAACCTGCTTACAAACGAGATTATTGATTTTGTTGCTACTTCTTGTAAGTTTCTCCCTCATTTTCATATCCCTTTACAATCAGCATCTACAAAAATACTTAATGCCATGAAACGGAGATATGATGTTTCTTTATTTGCCGACAGAATTGCAAGAATAAAAAGGTTCATACCCGATTGTTGTATTGCGGTCGACTTAATTGTTGGTTTTCCTGGCGAAACAGCAAGCGATTTCAACGAGTCATATCATTTTTTGAAAGAATCAGCTATTTCCTATATTCATGTGTTTACCTATTCCGAAAGAGAAAATACACCTGCTGTTAGTATGTGCGATGTTGTACCACATGATGAAAGAACAGCCAGAAGTAAAAAAATGTTAACTCTTTCGAACGAGAAGAAAAAGGCGTTTTACAAGCAAAATATTGGTAAAGAGAAGTGGGTTCTTTTTGAATCAGATAACGACCATGGTTATATGTATGGCTTTACAGAAAACTATATTAAAGTGAAAGTGCCTTTTGAAGAAAAATGGGTTAACCAAATAAAAAAAGTCAGATTAATTAAAATAGAAAAAGACGATATCTTTGCTGTGGATCTCATTTAACCATAAAAAATGAATGATTTCTAAAATTCAAACTATAAAAAAAGTTTAAATATATGTATCCAACAATTTCCGATTTACTAAAAGATCTTTTTGGAGTGGATATTCCACTTCCTATTCAAAGTTTTGGCTTTTTTGTCGCCATGGCTTTTGTTACGGCAGCATGGTTGCTTATGTTAGAGTTAAAAAGAAAAGAAAAACTGCAAATTATTTCAGCGCAAATGAAAAAGATTTGGGTTGGGAAACCAGCATCTGCTAGTGAATTAGCTGTTTATGCACTTGTTAGCTTTGTGTTGGGATATAAATTAGTAAGTGCTTTTACCAATTATTCCGAATTTGTTGATAATCCACAATCCTTTGTGTTTTCTTTGCAAGGAAGTTTTATAGGAGGACTTATAAGTGCTGTTATAATTACATTTTTAAGATATCGTGAAAAAAATAAACAAAAACTCGATAAACCAAAATTAGAAGAAGTTCTTGTTCGTCCCTACGAACTTTCAGGGAATATGCTACTAATAGCAGCTGTATTCGGAATATTGGGAGCTAAAATCTTTCATAATTTAGAAAATATAGATGAGTTTATGGCCGACCCTATTGGTTCTTTATTTTCGTTTAGTGGATTAACTTTTTATGGTGGATTAATATGTGCAACGGTTGCGGTGGTGTGGTATGCGAAAAAAAATAAAATCCCGGCGCTAGTTATTTGCGATGCTGCCGCTCCTGGCATTATGATTGCCTATGCAATAGGACGAATAGGTTGTCAGGTTTCCGGCGATGGCGATTGGGGTATTGTAAATGACATGATAAAACCCGAATGGCTTGGTTTTCTGCCCGATTGGATATGGTCTTATCATTATCCTCATAATGTGTTAAGCGAAGGGGTTCCTATTCCCGGTTGCGATGGCAAATATTGTTTTATGCTCGACCCTCCTGTATTCCCGACTCCATTTTATGAAACACTTATCTGTTCATTCTGTTTTATGATATTATGGATAATAAGAAAAAGGATTCATACAGCCGGTGTTATATTTGCGATTTTCCTTATATTAAACGGAGTTGAACGTTTTTTTATTGAAAAAATTCGTGTAAATACCACATATCATATTTTTGGAAATGAGATTACTCAAGCTGAAATTATTTCTACATTCCTCGTAATTACAGGAGTGTTGATGCTTTTTAAGTTAACAAAAAAGAAAAATAATTTAAGCTCAATTTAAATCAACCTATGAATTATCAAATTCTTTGTGAGCAGGTTTGCGCATTGGCAAAAAATACCGGAAAATTTCTTAAACAGGAAGTCTCCCAGATTCAATCAAAAGATATTCAAGTTAAAGGATTACATGATTTTGTAACCTATGTAGATAAAAGTGCAGAAGAAAAAATTGTTTCGGAATTAATAAAATTAATTCCTAATGCCGGTTTTATTGCCGAAGAGAATACCGTTTCTATTAAAGGAGAAGAGTATAATTGGATTATTGACCCCCTCGATGGGACTACTAATTTTATTCATGGAATTCCTTGTTATGCCATTAGCATTGCATTAATGAGAAAGAATGTAATTGTGGTAGGTGTGGTATATGAAATTAATTTAGAAGAATGTTTTTATGCATGGGAGGGCGGAGCTGCTTACTTAAACGGAAAGCAGATTTTTGTTTCCGAAAAAAAGAATATTGCCGATTCCTTAATTGCTACCGGTTTTCCTTATTACGATTATTCTCGTTTAGATGAATATATGAACATCTTTATTTATTTTTTAAAAAATTCTCATGGGGTGCGTCGTTTAGGTTCTGCTGCAGTAGATTTAGTATATGTGGCTTGTGGACGATTCGAAGGTTTTTATGAATACGGTTTACGTCCATGGGATGTTGCCGCAGGTGCTTTTATAGTTCAAAAAGCGGGAGGAACCGTTTATGATTTCTCCGGTCAGTCGAATTATTTATTCGGAAAAGAAATTGTTGCTTCTAATAATTTAATTTCAGAAGATTTTAATCTTAAAATTCAATCATTCTTTAAGAATAAAGACTTATTGAAAACGTAAAAGTTTATTAATAAGTACATTTCCTTCTTTATCGAACATTTTCAGACGATAATTTCCTACCGGAAAATGAGTGTAATGAAACTCAAATTTAAGCGTATTTTGTCCGGCATGAAATAGCTGATTTTCTAAGCTTTTCCTGGATAGCTCTCCTTTTTCATTGTAGAGAAAGAGATTTAAGGGAGTGTCTTTTTTTAGTTTAAATTGGAATGAGCCGGAAACCGTCCCTGTGCCGTATTTAACAAAAGTAGCAGCCGATTCTGTTTTAAGTTCGAACGAACTTTCGCTGTTGCTAACTGCATTTTCGGGCAGTCCTTTGGCTTTTCGAACAAAATTTTTAAGCATTATCACTTCACTAGCATTATCCGAATAAATATCATAAAGATCGTTGTTGTCGGTTAATGCCCAAATAGCACTTTGTGCTGCTTGTCCTTGGAAATTATTTTTACTTATAAGTTGCGCCAGTTCAAGTAATTTACCTTCGGCCATTTTCCCCAAAATAAATGAAGTAGTTGATTTAGGCGAGCTATTGCTCATTTGGGAGCACATGGCATAAATATTCATTTTTTTCTTGCTGCCTTTTTCAAGAGCTATCATTTGTTCTCGGGTTACAATCATTCGTTGAATGGTAGTATCTTCCGGCTCAAAGAAACGTCCGGCTTCCAAATAAACTTTAATGCTTTTTCCCGAAAGGTTTATTATCTCAATTTTCATGCAATCGCCTGTATACCGCGAATAATAACCCGTTGTATCATCCTTGTCGGCTCCACTAATGTTTAGTGTTATTAATTTGTTTTTTAATGCACTACTTAGGGTAAGGGTGTCGCTGTATGATTTAAAAGAAATAATACTACATAATACAACAGCAAAGAAAAAAATAGCTTTTTTCATAAGAAGTATATTTTATTATTAAACGAATATAAAAAAATAAAATTATATTTGTTTAATAATTTTTAAATTAAATAATATGGAAAAAAAACTACTCTTTATTATTCTTTTTGTGTTCATTGGAATGGTGAACCTAAATGCACAGCTTTCTATACCCAATGGGGATATGGAAAAATGGGATTCTTTAACGTATTCGTATCCCACCTATTATATTGAACATTCGAATCAGCAGACAATATCCAATAATTTACCAATTAATTGCGAAAAAACAACTGATGCCTTTCATGGTAACTCCGCTTTAAAACTTACATCTGTTGCAAATCAAAAAGATACGATGTTTGGTTATATCTCGAATGGAAATACACAAGATGATGTTGCTCTATGGCATGGAGGAGCTCCAATTAGTGAAAAACCAACAGGAATTAGGGGGTATTATAAATCAGATATACCGGCAGGTGATTCTGCATTAATTTTAGCTAGTTTTTCTTTAAATGGAACCCAGGTGGGTATGTATTATTATAAACTATATGGTACGCATACTACATATACATTGTTCGATTATACGTTTAATCCTCCATTATCTGTAACACCCGATTCTGTATTATTTGCCGTAACTTCCGGGGATGCTTTTACCGAACATACTATACCGGGTAGTATGATTATAATAGATAGTGTTTCGTTGAAAGGGATTACTAATCAACCTATTAAATTGAATGGTGATTTTGAATTATGGAATACAAATAAAGATTATATCCCTAAAAATTTTTATACAGAAAACTTAAGCAAATCAGGTGTTATTAGGTCAACCGATGCCTATAAAGGGAAATATGCAACTGAATTAATAACAATATTGTCTGATAAAGAAAATAAGGCTCGTTCTAGTAAAATTGGTACCGGCTATTATGTTGAGGTGGCTAATAATCAATGGGAGTTGCAAGGTGGTTTTCCTTATTCACAACAAATTGATACCTTGATTTTCTGGTATAAATATACACCTCAAAGCAATGATACTGCATCCATTCAGTGTAATTTCAGAAAAAACGGAGCGCAAATACATGGAGTTGGGCAATTTATTTTAGCTTCTGCTACATATAAATTAATGGAAATCCCTTTTAATATCGGACAAGTTCCCGATACGGTTGTTATTGAATTTCAATCTTCCATATGGACAGATTCTTTGCCTTCGTTTGTCGGCTCAAAGTTAATTATTGATGAAGTGTATTTTAAATCTCAATATGTGTCTACAAAAATAGAGAACTACTATGAATATGCTATTATTCAAATTCATCCTAATCCGAGTAAAGGAATTTTTAAGGTAGTTTCTACAATTAAAAATCCGACAATTGAAATTACAAATATTATTGGCGAACGGGTTTATTCTGAGAAAAATACTTCGGCTAATTCGAATATTATACTCGATTTAAGTAATCAACCGAAAGGATTATATTTATTGAAAATAACAGGGGAAGATGGTAAATGGAGTAGAGAAAAGATAATAATTGAATAAACAGATTTAATAACAATATGTTAAGAGGTTTTCTCCAATTTGAGAAGCCTCTTTTTTTTTCTTTCTATCTAACTCATCCCTAACTCGCTGACAATTTAACAATTAGAATACCATGTTTTTTACTCAAAGTGAAGAAATTTTCTGACAGCCTAGTCTTCATGCCTAGCACTAAAAAGACTGCCAAGAGTTTTTTTACTAAAACCCCAAACATAAAATCTAAAAAAGTACAGCATCTCGAAAAAAAATGCCAAATTTTCAATATATGCGCGCAAGCCTGAAAATCCGGCGAGGACGGGGCTGGCTGTGAAT
>DAOLWT010000126.1:0-6606 GCA_035421345.1 Bacteroidales bacterium | reverse complement strand
TGGCACCATGGGTTATGAATTTATCAACCCATGTTATTAATCCTTCTTATGTACTTCCGGCGGCTATTATATTTTTTATTTCTTTTTTTGAAATAATTCCAAGTACACAAAAAAATATGATAAAAAAACCACTCTCATTTTTTTTGCTCGGATTTGCTACACTTTTTATATTTCAACTGCATATGTCGGTAGTATTATTATTTCCTTTTATAGCGGTTGCATTTTATTTTACCATTATTAAAGAAAAACGTAAGAAAATAATTTCAATATTTTTTTTCTTTATAGTAGGATGTATAATAGGAGCGTTAACACTTATTCCGACATTTGTTAAATATGGAATTTTTGATGGAAATGCTTCATCAAATATTGTTTTTAATCCAACTAATTTAAAAGAAATACTTACTGTATTTATTCGAATATTATCGTTTGCAAGTTTTGAAGTAGCTCGATTTTTAGGATCTAATACAACAGAACGTTTACATTTTGCAACTACCTATTATTGGAGTATCCCATTTATTATTATTGTTAGTTTGGTAGGAATTGCACAAGTTTGCTGGATGATTATTTATGGTTTTAAAAAAACGAACGATAGATGTTGGAAAACGATAAAAGTAGTTTTGTTAATTTCTATTATATTAACATACTTCAGTTTTTTCTTTTCTGTTAAAGGGCCATCATCCCATACGTATTATTTGCTTTTACCTTTAGTTATGATTTATTCTTTTTATTGCTGGGAACATATAATGCATCTTAAATGGATAAAAAAAATATCAATAATTTTTCTTTTTTCTACATTAATCTTTCATGTGGCTGTTGGAATAAATAATTTTAAAAATAAATCTTTTTATATTAATAGAGGGAAAGTGGTAAAAGCTATTCAATTAAAACAATATAATATATTAGGAGAAAGAAGAATTTACGATAGAAATTAAAATAGCCTAAACAATATTCAGTTTAGGCTATTGAAAGGAATATAATAGATTATTTATTAATCTACATTTTTTTGAGGGAATAATTTTTCAATAATTTTTATGGTTATATAAAATATGGCCATAACAATAATGATACTAACCATTCCTATTCCCATAATATCTAAAGCTGCAAGTGTTGGATTCATATGCTATATTTGTTAAGGATTAAAAAAATAAAGGAACTAATGCTAATATTAAACCACCGGCAACAACAGAACCGATTTGACCTCCTACGTTTGCACTAACAGCATGCATTAATAAATAATTAGTCGGATCTTCTTTTTGTCCCATTCCATGAACCACACGTGCAGCCATTGGAAAAGCAGAAATTCCGCAAGCACCAACCATTGGATTAATTTTTTTGTTAAGAGGCATAAATAAGTTCAACAGTTTTGCAAATGCAACACCACCGAATATATCAAAAATAAATGCAATTAATCCAAGTCCAATAATTTTTAATGTGTCAAAATTAATAAATCGGTCAGCGGTCATGGTACTGGCAATACTTATACCTAATAATATAGTAACCAAATTAGCTAATTCGTTTTGAGCCGATTTAGAAAGAGAATTTAATACGCCACATTCTCTAATTAAGTTTCCAAACATTAAAAATCCAATTAAAGGGATAGATGCCGGTGCAATTATTCCTGCAATAGCAGTAACAACAATAGGGAAAATAATTAAAGCCGTTTTAGATACCGATTTCGATTTCGATTCCATATGAATGCATCTTTCTTTTTTAGTCGTTAATAATCTTACGACAGGAGGAATGATAATGGGTACTAAAGCCATGTACGAATAAGCAGCAACAGAAATAGGCCCCAGGAGATGTTCAGCAAAACGCGATGAAACAAAGATAGAAGTGGGACCATCGGCAGCACCAATAATACCAATGGAAGCGGCTTCTTTTAAGTCAAACCCCATCATGGTAGCCATAAAAATAGTAGCAAAAATACCAAATTGGGCTGCTGCTCCAAATAGCAATAATATAGGGTTTTTAAATAAGGGAGAAAAATCGATCATGGCACCAATGGCAATAAATATTAAAAGAGGAAACATTTCATTGGCAATACCTGCAGTATAAAGGACATCTAATGCTCCTTCAACTCCATCAATTGTTTTGGCTGCACTAAATGGAATATTTACTAAAATAGCACCAAATCCCATCGGTAAAAGCAATGTAGGCTCATATTGTTTTGCAATAGCAAGGTAAATTAGTGTAATTCCTACTCCAATCATCACTAAATGCTGCCATGTTATATTATAAATAACCGGTAATAAACTTTCAAAATTCATGATAATTTTATTTATGTATTATTAATTTTGTTTATTTTGTTTGTGCAATTCTTCAACTTCTTTTTCTAAGGTTTCAATTTTTTTCTCTTCAGAAATAATTAAAGAAAGAAGAATAGAAAGTGTTAAAGTGGATACAATTACTGTTAGTGAAACCCATGAATTTGAAGAGAAAAACTTTTCAACAGCAGGAATTGCTATTAACAACATTTTAGCACCAATAAAGAAAAGGATAAAACTTACGCCGTGTTTTAAAAAGCGAAACATCCCCATAATTCCTTTTAAAGCAAAGAATAAAGAAATTAAACCCATAACGGCAAAAACATTAGACGTAATAGCTAGAAAATTTTCTTCATCTAAAGTTAATACATTACTTGCTCCTTCTTTAATAACACCTATTATAGCAGGAATTGAATCAACTGCAAAAAGAATATCGGTTGAACCAATTACTAAAAAAACTAAAAAAGTAGCGGTTATATGCCATTTTCCGTTAAGCTTATGCATAAACTTATGAGAATCTTTATCTGGATCAATTGGGAATAATTTAGAGGCTCCTTTATATAAAAAATTGGAAGTAGGATCAACCTGGTCTTCTTCATTTGTAAAAGCCATTTTATATGATGTCCACAATAAAATGATACCGAAAATATAAATAATCCAATGGAAACGTTCTACTAATTCCATTCCGACTAATATAAATAAGATACGTAAAACAATAGATAATAAAATACCCAGTTTTAATAAACGGGGTTGATTTTTTTCGTGAACTCCCATTAAAGAGAATATCATAATAAAAACAAATAAATTATCTACCGATAAAGAATATTCTGTTAAATAACCGGCAATAAATTTAATCCCCATCGTATATGCAGTATTTCCAGTGCTTTCTGCATTTTGCGGGAAAAAGAAAAATAAAGAAGCTCCAAAAAGCAATGCGATACTAATCCATAAAGCAGTCCATCGTAAAGAAGTTTTAACAGTCATACTCCCTTTCCTATGGTCGGTAACATACATATCGATAAAAAATACAATAAAATATATTGCAATAAAAACAATCCAGTAAATTGTTATTGGGTTCATAAGATAATAAATTAATTAATTTCCACTAAAATATGTCCTTCTAATACAGCATCCCCTTTTTGAACTTTTATGGCTGTTACTTTTCCTTCTTTATTAGCGTTGATGTTATTTTCCATTTTCATTGCTTCCAAACAAATAACTTTTTGTCCAACTTTTACGGTATCACCAACACTAACAAAAATATCGAGAATAGTTCCGGGAAGAGGCGATTTTAATACGCCGGCCCCTTTTGGTTCCGATGGGCTAGAAGTACGAGCGGTTGTAGCATTTGTATTATTGTCGGGGGAAACTTTTTCTCTAACAAGAATAGGTGTTTTAACAACTTGAATGGTTTTATCAACTTCAACAGAAAAACTTTTTCCGTTAACTTGAACTTCTGCCATATTATCTTCGATGTTCATAATTTCTACATCGAATGTTTTTTCTTTTATTTTAAATTTAAATTTTTTCATATCCAAATTATTATTTTAAATGACGAGGAAAACGAATAGGAATTTGACGTAATCCATATATTTTTGAACTCCAAGGGGAATAAGGTCTCATTACTTTTTGTATGGTAATAATAGTCCTTTCATAGTCATGTACATCTTGCACGTATAAATGCAATGCTAAAGAAATAGCAGCAGCCTCTTCATCGCTAACTTCAGGTACAATTTTTACCGTTTCAGTTATTAATGTTTCCGGTGTTGCCACTTTTTCTTTTCTTTTTCTAAAATTCAACTTTGCCATATTACAAAAAGATTAAAGTGGTAAATTAGAATGTTTCTTGGGAGGATTGGTATCCTTTTTAGTAGCTAACGATTGCAATGCTCTAATAATTCTAAATCGGGTATTTCTTGGTTCTATTACATCGTCAATATATCCGTATTTAGCAGCGTTGTAAGGGTTCGCAAATTTATCTTTATATTCTTCTTCTTTTTTCTGAATAAATGCTGCTTTTTCTTTTTCATCGGTAAATTCTTTTAATTCTTTCTGATAAAGAACTTCAATAGCCCCTTTGGGTCCCATAACAGCTATTTCTGCAGAAGGCCATGCATAATTAATGTCTCCGCGAAGTTGTTTGGAGCTCATTACATCATGTGCTCCGCCGTATGATTTACGAAGCGTTATAGTAACTTTAGGAACAGTAGCTTCTCCGTATGCAAATAATAATTTAGCTCCATGTAAAATAATGCCACCATATTCTTGGGCAGTACCTGGTAAAAATCCGGGAACATCTACCAATGTTATAATTGGAATGTTAAAAGCATCGCAAAATCTTACAAAACGTGCGGCTTTGCGGGAAGCATTTATATCGAGTACGCCGGCTAAATAATTAGGTTGATTTGCAACAATACCTACCGACATGCCATTAAATTTAGCATATCCAACTACAATATTGGGAGCATAATGACGTTGAACTTCTAAAAATTCAGCATCATCAACAATAGAATGAATAATATCTTTTACATCGTAAGGTTTATTTGGATTGTCGGGAATAATGGTATTTAAATTATCATCCAAACGATCAATTGGGTCTGCACATGGTGTAAAAGGGGGTTCTTCTAAATTATTTTGTGGAAGATATGATAAAAGTTTACGAATTAATAAAATTCCTTCTTGCTCATCTTCGGCAACAAAATGATTAACACCTGATTTAGAACCATGAACCATGGCCCCGCCTAACTCCTCGTCGGTTACTACTTCACCGGTAACCGTTTTAACAACTTTTGGACCGGTAACGAACATATAACTGTTCTTTTTAGTCATAAATATAAAGTCGGTAAGAGCAGGAGAATATACAGCACCACCGGCACAAGGTCCGAAAATAGCAGAAATTTGAGGTACTACACCCGAAGCCATAATATTGCGTTGAAAAATTTCTGCATATCCAGCAAGGCTTCTAACTCCTTCCTGAATTCTTGCGCCACCACTATCATTTATACCAATAACAGGGGCTCCCATTTTCAATGCTTTATCATAAAGTTTACATATTTTCTGTGCGTAAGCTTCCGATAAAGAACCTCCAAATACTGTAAAATCTTGTGAAAAAACATACACTATTCTTCCGTCAATTGTACCATAACCGGTAACAACTCCATCCGATAAATAGGTTTCGTTTTCTATACCAAAATCACGACAGTTATGTGTAACAAACATGTCGAATTCTTCAAAACTGCCTTCATCGAGTAATAACTCAATGCGTTCACGAGCAGTTAGTTTTCCTTTTTTGTGTTGTGAATCTATGCGCTTTTGTCCGCCACCTAATTTGGCTTGTTCGCGTTTTTTCAGTAATTCCTGAATTTTATTATGATGCCCCATTGTTATATAAAATTTAAATTTTTATTTCTTTTCGCATAATTCGGTAAGTACACCTAATGTTGATTTTGGATGAAGAAAAGCAATATCCAAGCCTTCAGCTCCTTTACGAGAAACTTTATCAATTAATTGTATATTCTTTGATTCCATCTCTTTTAAAGAAGATTCAATTCCTTCAACAGCAAATGCAATATGATGAATGCCTTCTCCTTTTTTTTCTAAATATTTTCCTATCGGTCCTTCTGGATCAGTAGATTCTAAAAGTTCAATTTTTGTTTGACCAACCATAAAAAAGGCTGTTTTAACTTTTTGATCTTTTACTTCTTCTATAGAATAACATTTTAAGCCTAATGCGTTTTCATAAAAAGGAATCGCATCATTTAAATTTTTTACAGCTATACCGATATGTTCAATATGTGTTACCTTCATAGGGATAGTATTTTTTATTTAATTCGCAAAGATACAAGGTTTTAATATGACATAATAAAAAAATCAAAAAAAATCGTAAAATTTAGATTAATTAGTATAAAATACAAAAGAAACAAATAAATAATACGATAAAAATAATTTATTTATTCAGAAATATCCCAATCAAAATTTTGATCCCAATTTGGTTTAACTACAATAGTTGTAGGATAATATATAATTTTTTCAGCTTGGTCTTTTTTTAAGTAATTTCCGGTATCCCATTCGTTGTTTTTATTTAAATCGCAAATCACTTTTATTTTATAATTTCCAGGAAGTATATTGTTAAAATTTATAGTGTTAGCGGTTTCTGTACTATATTTTTGTATTATTTCTTCCGAAGTTTCGGAAATTAGTTGAATAATATAATTAGCAAATACGCCCGATGGTTTGAAATTTAAAATTAAATTACCGTAATCTTTCATTTCGTTTGTTGTAAATGATATGCGAAGTGAATCGTTCTCCCTATCATAAATATCTGTAAATGTTTTATTCGGAA
>DAOLWT010000125.1:0-6614 GCA_035421345.1 Bacteroidales bacterium | reverse complement strand
ATAAAATATAAATAGGTTTATTTTCCTGATTCTAATTCTTTTAAAACAGCCGAAATACCATTTTTATTGATAGTTCTAATTGCTGATGTAGATACTTTTAATGTTATCCAACAGTTTTCTTCAGGAATAAAAAATTTCTTTTCCTGTAAGTTTGGATAAAATTTTCTTTTCGATTTTTTATTAGCATGAGAAACTTTGTTTCCTGTAATAACTTTTTTTCCGGTAATCTCACAAACTCTTGACATATCTTTATATTTAAAAATTCGTTTTTCTCTAAAATGGAGTGCAAAATAAATAAAAAAAAACTGATAAAACAAGAACTAATTCTAAAATATTCATTTAAATTTATCTTACTTATCTAGCGTTTTAATAAATAAAATTATACTAACCTAACAATCAGGTAATTATACATTTTTATTCTTTATTTTTCGATTTATACTTACTAAACTCATCTGTTGAATTTGAATATTTAGACGGACATTTAAGTAATAATTCATGTGCCATAAAAACCGAGTCGTTCATAATTCCAACAATTACAATATCTTTTAATTTTTCGAAATCGACTGGCTTTTCTCCATAATACAACACCTTAGATTCGTTATTTTTATCATCTAACATGTAAAATGAAAGAGAAGGGTTTAAATTTGCTGAATCGTAAATAACAGGGTTTTTATTATTTAATTTTCCAATAATTTGAACTATTTTTCCTTTATTTTTTTTGGCTTCGGAAAAATCGGCATAGGTATCGGAATTGTAAATTGTTGCATAAATAATGGCAAATGCAACAGCTAGAAATATGATTAAAACAATATGAATTTTTTTCATTTTTTTTCTTCGTCGAGGCTATTTACTTTTTTTTCGAGTTTTGTAATTTTCCGGTCGAGTATGGACAAATACAGGACTATTCCGGCAAAAATAACCAATAATACGATTACTACAATATGTATATCTTTTAATATCATTTTATGTATCGATTTTATTTTTTACTTTAATATAACGTATTCTTAGATTCAATATCCAGCAGGCTAATAATATCCAACCTAAAATGGCGGGATAGAAAACGATACGTAAACTATTATCCATACTCATTACAGGCATTATGCTTTCTTTTCCATCACCGGGATGCAAAGAAACTCCAGATAATTTGGGTAAAACAAGAATAAATAAGATAAAAATAACGTATGCAAAAATATTATATACCGCCGAAATACGAGCCCTTTTATGAGGGTCGTCGAGCGATTTTCTTAATACCATATAGGCAAAATATACCAATAAGCCAACAGCGGCACCATTTAGTTTAGGATCGTTTATCCACCATGTTCCCCAAGCAAATTGAGCCCATATCATTCCGGTAACAATACCCATCATTCCAAAAAAAATCCCAATAAGTGATGCTTCTTTGGCAACCGTATCTTTCTCTAAATTAAACCGAGCAAGGTATTGAATAGAATTAACAACCGATATACTCAACATTGTAATCATCACAAACCACATACAAACGTGAAAATATAAATTCCGAATAGTTTGATGAACAATATCCAAATCGGGAATTGGTCCTAAAAATCCGGCGATAATTACATACACCAACAACACAACGGATAATATTTTCCAGACATTCTTTTTCATTAGTCGCGCCATAAATATGGAAATAAAATAATTGCTAATAACAACACCAAGGCATCTAAAATAATAATTAAAAGAAAATATAAAATTACAGTATCCCATGCATTTCCACTAATGGCACAGGCCGCTATTTTCATTAAAATTAACAAAAAGGGTAATAATAAAGGAAATCCTAAAATTGCCATAAGTGTAAAATTATTATCTGTTCGCGATGATATAGCAGAAACAAAAGTAAGAATGGCCGATAAGCCGGTACTTCCTAAAATAATATTCAACACAAACATGACTTGATTTTGAGCTTTATTACCCATAAAAAGAATAAACAACAAATAACTTAACAACGAAAGCATTAATACCAATACAGCATTATACGCTATTTTAGAGAGAATAATAGAACGTGGTTTCGCTAATAAATAAAAATAATATTGTCTATTTGCATTTTCGTTAACGAATGTTCCCGAAACAGCATTCATAGAAGCAAAAATTAGAATTATCCAATACAAGGCATTCCATGTATTTTCATCTATTGCGTAAACATGCAAAAACGATAAATAAGCAATAAAAACAATGGCAGCCATATATAAAATAAGTCCGTTTATAGTTGACTGTTTTCTCAACTCATAACGAATATCTTTAATAATAAATGCCTTAATTTCTTTCATTTTGTTTCATTGTTGTCCGAAAAAAAATATTTTAAATGTTATTTAATCATTTTATTATCTATTTTCTTATGATATTTCGCCCCTAAAGGGGCTTCCTTTTTTTATGTTAATCATTTACTAGAAATATCACGTCCCATACGGGACGAAATATCTGATTTATCCGAACATTAATGATTTTTATTTACAGCTCAAATACTTTTCCTTTTTCAGGGATTAATATGTTTGAAAAACCATTTTCTTCTAAGTGTTCTTTATATTTAAGTTGTGTTTCATATTCCCCGTGAACCAGAAATACGTTTTGCAGTTTTTTCGGGTCTTGACATTTTAGTACTTCTATCATTTCCTTATAATCACCATGAGCACTATACGATTCAAGAATTTTAACATCGGCTCGAACCTGATGTTTTACCCCGAAAATAGAGACTTCTTTATCACCGTTTCTTATTTTAGCACCGAGTGTTCTAGGAGCACAATAACCAACGACTAAAATGGTTGATTTTCTGTTTTCAATATTATTTGCCAAATGATGTTTAACACGACCTGCTTCCATCATTCCCGATGCTGAAATAATGATACATGGATCTTTTAGGCTGTTGAGTTTTTTAGAATCCTGCTCTGTTTGAATATAATGCAAACCATTAAAACCAAAGGGATCCGGATCATCTTTCATGAACTGTAAAATTTCCTCATTAAAACATTCCGGATGCATTTTCATAATATTAGTAGCATTTATAGAAAGTGGACTATCAACATATACCGGTATTGGGGGAATTTTTCCGCTAAATGAAAGTCGGTTTAAGGCATACAATAATTCTTGTGTACGGCCAACGCTAAAGGCAGGAATAATTAATTTTCCTTTTTTCTGAAAACATGCTTCCAGCACAATTAATAACAAATCTTGTTCTGCTTCTTCATAAGGACTATGAAGTCGGTCGCCATAGGTAGACTCAGCTATTAAAATATCGGCTTGTGGAAAAGCTTGTGGAGATCTTAATATTTTACTATGTAAACGACCTAAATCGCCGGTAAATGCAATCTTGGTATCTTTCCCATTTTCACTAATGGTAAGGTTTACCACCGAGCTTCCCAATATATGACCGGCATCGGTAAATTTAACGCTTACCCCCTCGCATACTTGATATATTTTATTATACGGAATACTTACAAAAAAATGCATTGCATTTTCTGCATCTTTCTGCGTATATAAGGGCTCTACTGGTGGTAAGCCTTGCAATGCCCTTTTTTTGTTATGCATTTTTGTATCGCTCTCATGAATACGTCCGCTATCGGCCAGCATAATTGAACATAAATCGCGGGTGGCATGATTCGTAATTATTGTACCTGTAAACCCATTATTTATTAAATACGGAATATTTCCGCTATGGTCTATATGTGCATGCGACAATATAAGGTAGTCTATGTTAGAAGCCGTAAAACCTAAATCCCTATTTTCGTTTTCTGTTTCCAGTCCTTTTCCTTGAAACAAACCACAATCGAGTAAAATTGTTTTTCCGTTATCTAATGTTATTAAATGTTTACTTCCCGTAACTTCCCGTGCAGAACCAAAAAACTGTATTTTCATTTATATATAATATTTAATTTATTTGTAAAACTAATGAATTTTTATTGATTTTACGCAATAAAAAAATCCGGGAAGATACCCCCCGGATTAAAAACAAAATTTAAATAAAAAACAGCTAATGCTGCGAAAATTCTATTACAAAATTTGTTTAATAAACTATAAAAGTATGACAAATTTAAACGAATCATTGCGGTTATATTTTCTACCACCTAAAAAAGAATTAACATAAATATGAACAGTATCAAAAATCATATTAAGTAATGATTTTCTGAACATTACAATTTTTCTCACTCTTCCTGTTACCAATAACTAAACGTTTACACATTTTCGCAAAAAAATCGCAACAATTTGATATTCATTTAAATAGAAAAATATAACAGGAAATTATTTTTGCAGAGTTAAAAATAATGAAAATACATACTTTTACATTTATAATTTTTTAATTCCTATGAACGAAGATTTTTTACATTATATATGGAAATACAGGCTTTTTGAATCGAAAAAGCTTGTAACAACAAGCGGTGAATATCTTGAAATAATTAAACCCGGTGAACACAATACCGATGGAGGACCCGATTTTCACAATGCACGCATTAAAATAGATAAAACATTATGGGCCGGCAATATTGAAATCCATATAAACGCATCAGACTGGTTAAAACACGGACATCAAAACGACAACGCCTACGACAACATTATTCTACATGTGGTTCACTCCAATGATATAGAGATAAAAAGAAAGAATAAAGAAATTATTCCCACCCTGGAACTGAAAGAACTTATCCCTTTAAATGTTTTCAGGAGATACAAAAATATGATGAACAGCAAACAATGGATTCCTTGTCAGAAGTTGATTAAACAAGCAGAATCGATTGTTATTAACTCATGGCTGGAACGAATATTAATAGAAAAATTAGAAAACAAAACCGAATTTATTATTCGCTTATTAGAACAAACTAAAAACAATTGGGAACAGTCATTTTACATATGTTTAGCGCGTAATTTCGGATTTAAACTCAATGCAGAAGCCTTTGAATTATTAGCTCGATCAACACCATTATCCGTTATCGGGAAACATAAAAACAGTCTTTTTCAAATTGAATCCATTTATTTCGGGCAAGCCGGATTGCTTAATAATAGTCCTAAAGAAGAATATGCGACATCTCTATTACATGAATTTAAATTATTAAAACAAAAATTTGGCTTATCCCCTATTCCTGCACATATATGGAAATTTCTACGACTTCAGCCTTCGGGCTTTCCCACCCTACGGATTGCTCAATTCTCTTCCCTAATGCATAAAACAAGCCATTTATTTTCTAAAATACTGGAGACAACTAAAATAAATGAACTCGAAAACTTATTTCAATGTAGCTGTTCTGAATATTGGGACACCCATTATGTTTTTGGGAAAGAATCGCCTAAAAGACTAAAAAATATGGGCAAAACAGCAATCGAAAATATTATTATAAATACCGTTGTGCCATTTCTTTTTATTTATGGAGAACATACCAAAGAAGAAAAATATAAAGATAGAGCCATTCGATTTTTAGAACAACTCGATGGAGAAAAAAACGCCATTACTACGCAGTGGAGATTAATGGAAATGCCTGTAAAAACAGCTGCTAATACACAAGCACTTATTGAACTTAAAAATAATTACTGCAATAAAAAAAAGTGTTTAAATTGTGCTTTAGGAAGTCATTTATTAAACAGAGCTAAATAAAAAAACATGCTAAATATAGAAGAAATACGAAGCTATTTCCCCGTAACCAAGAACCAAATTTATTTAAACAATGCCGCTCAATGCCCTTTAAACACCTTTGTTGAAAAACGATTGCTTGAATATACTGATTTTGCCAAAAAATTTCCCGACAAACGACCTGTTTCGCGTATAGAAGTTAAAAAACTCCTATCTGGTTTATTGGGAGGCAGTCCCGAAGAATATGCCTTGGTCTCCAGCACCGGTATTGGTTTAAGCATCGTTGCCAACGGTTATCCATGGAAACCGGGAGATAATGTAGTGCTGCCAGAATATGAGCATTGGAATAATACCTACCCTTGGCTTAACTTAAAAAACAGAGGCGTTGAGGTTCGCTTAGTTCCTATGACTTCCGACTACCGCATAACACCAGAATTGATAGCCAAATATGTTGATAATAAAACCAGAATAGTAAGTGTTGCAGCCGTTCGATTTAATAACGGGTACAGAACCGACCTCGCTAAAATAAGTAAAATAGCACATGCACACCATGCTCTGTTTGTAGTTGACGGAATACAAGCAGCCGGAGTAGTCCCATTAAATATTGAAAAAGACGGAATAGATATATTAGCTGGTGGATGTTTTAAATGGCTGTTAGGAATGCATGGCACCGGATATTTATATGTAAAAAAAGAACTTCTAAATATTATAAAACCTGTTATGCCCGGCATGTTTGCAGCAGTTGATTTACCGCACGAATTAAATTATTTCCCCGACAGCAGGCAGTACGAAACCGGAACCATTGCTTATGCCCTGTATTTTGCATTAACAGCAGGTCTTGAGTTGTTACATAAAATTGGAATCCCCATTATTTATGACCGAGTGCTAGAATTAACGAATTTAATTATTCAAGGATTACAAGAAAATAAATTAAGTCTTATAACTCCATTCAATAATAAAGAAGAACGGTCGGCGATTGTTTCATTTACGACAGGCTCTATTGACCGAAACAAACAACTTTTGGAACAATTGGCATCCGAAAACA
>DAOLWT010000124.1:0-6655 GCA_035421345.1 Bacteroidales bacterium | reverse complement strand
ATATTTTTGCATAAATTTCTTAGAAATTTGATTTTTCGGCTTTACTGTTCTTTTAGTTAGATAATTATTTCTAATTAATGAAATAATGACAATTGGTATTATATTTTTTTAAATTTGAAATAAATATCGCATATGTTATTTATAATTGAATGCTTAGAAAGAAATATGCTTCCCTGTTTTTATAAAACATATTTAGGGATAGAATGTCCTGCCTGCGGTATGCAACGATCGTTTGTTGCACTTTTAAAAGGAAATATTACAGAAAGTATTCAAATATATCCGGCATTATTTCCAACTTTATTCTTAATCGTATTCTTAGTACTTCACCTAATTTTTAAATTTGAGAAAGGTGCATTTATTCTAAAAATTTCTTTTATTTTTACTATTTCAATAATGATACTTCATTTTATTATAAAAATAATCAATCAATAATATGTATTATGGAAAATCAAAACAATAACAATCAAAATCAGCCATTTCAACAAGGCGGATATTATCAGTTACCTCCATTACCTAATTCAACAGCTGTATTGGTGTTGGGTATCTTATCTATTGTGTTCTGTTGGGGGTGGGGTGTTATTGGCTTAATACTTGGCATTATAGCATTATCCTTATCGGGAAAAGCAAGTACCATGTATATAGCAAATCCCGGAATGTATTCGGCTAATTCATATAATAATATGAAAGCAGGTAGAGTGTGTGCTATAATAGGAACTATTCTTTCGGCCCTCTTTTTAATTTATGTAATTATTATAATTGCTTTTGTTGGCGCTATGGTTGGTAGCCTTCCATGGGAAACGTTTGGACATTAATTATTTTTAATTGTTGGAATGAAGATATTAAGTGCCACTCAAATCAGAAATGCGGATCAATATACGATAGCCCATGAGCCTATATCTTCCATTGATTTAATGGAAAGAGCGGCCGGAAAATGTGTGGAATGGATTGTCGAGAAAATTGATAAGAAAAAAAGAATCCGTATAGTTTGCGGCTTGGGCAATAACGGAGGAGATGGCTTAGCGATTGCACGACTATTGCATAAAAAAGGATATAACATACACCTTGTAATTATTCGATATTCCGACAAAACTTCCGACGATTTTAAAATAAATGAAGAACGTATCCGGAAAATTAAAAAGCTAAGGATTCATGATGCTCACTCAATTTCCGATTTCCCTTCATTCGAAGATACCGATGTTATTATTGATGCCATTTTGGGAAGTGGACTTGCTAAGCCGATAGATGGGTTATTATACGATGTTGTTCAACAGATAAATGAAAGCAAAGCTTTTGTTATTTCTATCGATTTACCTTCCGGTTTATTTCCCGAAAATAATACGAATAATAATGTAAAAGGAATTATTCAAGCATATGTAACACTCACTTTTCAAGTCCCTAAGCTTTCATTTTTATTGCCTCAGAATTATTTGTTTGTAGGAGAATGGGTGTTGCTTGATATTGGTTTAAACAAAGAATATTTGAATTCGTTAGATTCCTCTTTTTACTTTATGGAATTAAACGATATTCAACAAATTCTTAAACCGAGAAGTAAATTTGCTCATAAAGGGAATTTCGGACATGCTCTTCTTATTTCCGGAAGTTTTGGAAAGATTGGTGCTGCCATACTTGCTTCAAAAGCATGTTTAAGAAGCGGTGCCGGACTTTTAACTACTCATGTTCCTCAATGTGGATATGATATTATTCAAAAAACAGTTCCTGAAGCTATGTGTTCTGTTGATGATGAAAAGGAGTTTATTGCTAAGTTGCCCGATATTAGTAAATACAATGCTATTGCTGTTGGTCCTGGAATTGGCTTGAACGAACAAACACAGAAAATAATAAAACTGCTTATTCAAAATGCGGCTATTCCATTAATTCTTGATGCAGATGCGCTAAATATTCTTTCCGAAAATAAAACATGGCTGGCATTTATTCCTAGATATTCTATTCTTACCCCACATCCAAAAGAATTTGAACGTTTAGCCGGAAAACCTACAAATGACTACGAACGTTTACAAATACAAAAAGAATTCTCTGTTAAATATAGTGTTTATATTATTTATAAAGGAGCTTATTCTACTATTTCAACTCCGACAGGAAAATTATATTTTAATTCTACCGGCAATCCCGGAATGGCAACAGGTGGGAGTGGAGATGTACTTACCGGTATTTTACTCGGATTAATAGCATCGGGTTATTCTTCTTTTGACGCTTCTATTATAGGTACCTACATTCATGGGTTAGCTGGAGATATAGCGGCTCATGAAAAAGGAGAGACCTCATTAATGGCAGGAGATATAGTCGATTTTATACCCAATGCGTTTAATAAAATAATTGTTTAATAACTGCTTTTTTTCTCTACTTTTATAAAAATTTATATGACTGAAATTAATTAGTAATATAATTTAGCGATTGAGTTGTTTTACTAACAAGAAAAATCTTTTTAAAACCGAATGAAAATAAAATTATTAAAAACATACGTTAATTAATTCCATTTTATGAAAAACAAATGTTATCTGTTATTAAGTGTTATTATTTTAATCTCCATTACTGCATTTTCTCAAGATAAAAAATTTAATGATATTATTATATTGAAATCGGGCGATAGCTTGCAAAATCAAAAAATAATAACTGGTTTAAAATATACAAATAATACATTGATTCGTTTTGCCGACGAAAATAAAAAAGAAAAAAATTATAAAGCTGACCAAGTTCGAATGTATTATCAAAATGATAAAGCGTATTATTCGGAAAAATTATCAAATTTGGCTGACAATCATTTTGTAAGTTATGAAGTCGTTGGGTATATTAGTGCAGGGAAGTCAATTTCTTCTAAGGGAAATATGTTGTATTATTTAAAAAAGGATGATGACGTTGTATGCTTGGAAGAATATAAAACAAAACTGCATTCTTTTTTCTTATCCTATCTGCCCGATTTTGATGCATTTTATAAAACCTATCGAGTTCCGCTTTCTTATGATTCAAAAACCATTTTCGAAGCAATTTCTGCCTATAATGCGTATAAATTTCCTGATAAATATGTTTTTGTTGAATATCCAAACGAAGAACATGCAAGACTATCGCTCTTTGTTTCGGGAGGTTTGATGAATGCAAAAGTAAAAGGCTTTTTCGATGACAACCAATCCGGACTTTCATTTTCCGGGGGGGTCGATGTTTCTACTGCTTATTCTAGAAAATTCGGTATACATCTTCCGCTATCTCTAGTACAAATGAATGCTGTGTCATCTAAATCAAGCATTCATTCTACTTCTTTAAATTTAGACCCCTATATTAGATATACACCTATTCTACCTATGAAAATAAAATTACGATTTGGTGCAGGGCTAGGGGTGATGTATCACTTTAAAAATACGTATTTAAATACACATGATATTCCACTAGCAGATACAGATAAAACGCGTTTTCAAAAATTATCATTAGGTTATAACGCTAGTATTATTTTTGGTATAAAGAAAAATATAACTGCTCAAATTTTTTATACATATCATAAAGCAACAAGTTTACCAATAAAATACTCTAGTCTAGAAGATACTTCTGTTAAAATTGGGATAAATAATATAAGACTTATGCTTTCATATTCGTTTTAAAAAAAATTGATGATTTTTTAGCTGTTTAAAAAAGCAAATAATTCATAAACAAAAAATACAGGCCATACAATTGCTTTAAAGAAGCCAAGTACGCCTAACCAAAAGCTTGTTGCGGTAGAAATTTTACCAATTGTAAGTAGTTCATTTATTAGGAATAATTATCTAACTTAAAAGGACAGTAAAGCCGAAAAATCTAATTTCTAAGAAATTTATACAAAAATAGCTTATTCTAATCAATAAATTATTCGGGAGTTAGTGATGAGTTCACAGAGAACAAGTTAATAAGTGCTTTTCATAGTATGTCACACTGAGGAGCCCGACGAAGGAGGGCGTCTCGAAGTGGGACAGCTCGTAGGAAAATTCAATAGAATAAATTGTTTTCTTATTTACTTTTTATCTTGATACAAAAAGTAACAAAAAGATCAAGGCTATCAGGAAATTTCTCCAAAAATACGGTTCTGTTTTTCCCCCGAAACCGAAACTCATCATTTCAGAAAAATTGAATCCTTATATTGCGTTTTCTTAGCACAAGCTATCTGCACAAATCAGAACCTTGTTTTGTATCAAAATTTCCTGAATGCCATTCTTCTCTTCGATTAAAAAACATGGTATACTAATCGATAAAATTTTCGTGAATTATGGATGAGTTATAATTAGTTAATTCCAAAAGAAATTTAATATGCTGTCGGTTTCCGATTCCCAATAATTATAATCATGTTGCGCATCGGGCATATGTAGTTTTAATTTTAATTTTGGGTGAACTTTTTTTAGTGAATCATAAAATAGACGGGTTTGTTCAGCCGGTACTACCTTATCTAATTTGCCATGTCCTAAATAAAGGGGTGTTTGGTATTCCTGAATTTTAGTTATCGGATTATCTGTATTCGTCCATCTTTCTCTATATTGATCTATAGTTCCATAATATCCTTTCATTAAATTATCGGCAGGCATTTTAAGTTGATTGTAATCGCCCGATAAAGCAGCCGCAGCGCTAAAAAGATTTTTAAATTCAAGTAACATAAGCGCAACACCTCTTGCTCCTGTTGATAAGCCAACTAAATAATTGGTATCGTCTTCGAGGAGTAATGTATATTCTTTTTGTAAAAGAGGAATCAGTGTATCGCATAACCATTTTCGAGTAGGATAGACCTTCCAGTCGGAACGAGTTTCCGGAAATACTTTTTCATGGTAAATGCTTTTCCCCATATCGGGTAATACAATACAATAACCTTGACTAATAGCTTTCTGACAAATACTTGTTTTCGTGTACCAGTCTTCTACCGGTAAATTCCATCCCTGCAACATTAAGAATGTTCCCTTTTTTTTGTTGTCGCAAATTTTAATTAGCACCTTACGTCCGTTAATCATAAGGGTGGTGTCGTGTAAGGGCATTTTACCTTTATTTATGCAAGTTGAAAAAGAAGTAGTACTCGTTTCCTGTTTCGACATGCCCGGAAATAAAACAAAAGCAGTAAAAATTAGCAAGAGCGTAAAGGCTGCCATAATTAAAATAAGTATAAAGCGTTTATTCGTTTTCATAGACTAATATATATGCAATCGGTATTAATAAAAAATGTATCATATATTTTTGAATTAATCAAGCAATTCATTATTTTTATCAAATAAATGTATAAAAAAAAACGATATGAAGAAATCATTTCACTTTTCGATGTTTATATTAATTATTTTCGTTCTATGGGCATGTAGCGGAAATAGGCAAGAAGAAATGGTGGGAACAGCAGCTCCTGAAAGCGCAACCAAAGAATTTACTTCTTCTTCGGCCGCTATTGAAAATCCGGAAGATTCCATTCATCAGTTTATTCGCAAAGCAGAACTTAAATTTAAAGTTAAAAATGTTGTTAACTCAACATACGATATTGAAACTACCACGCTTAAAATGGGTGGATTTGTTACCTATACGAACCTGTCGAGTAGTATCAGCAAGGTTAGTCATACGGCAGTGAGTAGCGATTCTACACTTGAAACAACCGAATATGTGGTATCTAACTCCATTACTGTTCGTGTTCCAAACACCAAATTAGATACAACTTTAATGTTGATATCGCGCAATATCGAGTTTTTAGATTATCGTATTATAAGTGCCGACGATGTTGCCTTAAAAATACTTGCCAATACGCTTACCCAAAAACGAGCTAAAATGGGTATGTCGCGCATAAATCAAAATAATAATGGAAATAGTGCGGTGGATATTATTACAAACCTTCAAAGCAGAGCCGACGATGCAATGATTGCGAACCTTGCATTAAATGATCAGATTCAATATAGCACCATTCAACTATCCATATATCAACGCGAGAGTTTAAAAAGAGAGCTTATTGCCAACAACCAAAATATTAAAGCTTACGAACCCGGCTTTGGAAGAAAACTTTGGAGTTCTATTAAATACGGCTGGCATATATTAGAAGCGTTTGTTGTTTTTATTATTAAACTGTGGGGTATTATTTTATTCCTGATTATCGTTTATATAATTTATCGACAGATAAGAAAAAATAAAAAGAAAGTACAAGCATCATAAATAATTATATTAGAACTCTGACAGGGTTTCAAACCTTGTCAGAGTTAACTAAAACCCTGACGGAGTTAACTAAATAAAACCTATGATTGAAAAACCATACAGCGGAAGAGCACGCATAATTAATAATGGTATGCAGTTTAAAGTAATAATTGCGGCTAAAAACAAATTTGGGGGTTATTGTTTTCTTATTCATTTGGCTTATTGCTTGGTCTTTTGGTGAAATGTTTGCTTATAATACAATAAACAAATCAGATATAGTTGCCGTTGATGTTTTTCTACTTGTATGGATTACAGCATGGACCTTAGGCGGCTTATTTGTTTTTCTGGTTATTATTTGGAGTTTATTAGGAAGAGAAATTATTATTGTTGAAAACGGAATCCTTACCATACAGAAAGGGTTTTTAACACTTCCCTTAATTAAAAAGAAGTACGATATAAGTTTAATAAAAAATATGGAACTTAGTTTAACAGAAGACTTAAATACATTTTGGACAAAGAACAACAACAACCC
>DAOLWT010000123.1:0-6711 GCA_035421345.1 Bacteroidales bacterium | reverse complement strand
TTAAATATTTATAAAGAGTTTTATAGAAAGTGAGTCACACAGAGGAGGACGACGAAGGAGGGCGTCTCGAAGTGGGACTGCTCGTAGTTAAATTTAATTGAATAAATTGTTTTTTATTTACTTTATTGTTTGCACAACTCCTTCGGTGTCAGGTTTTTATTATTTTGATTTTTCTATAATCCCAATATTTAGCTCATCTAACTGTTGTTGTGATATTTTGGAAGGCGAATTAATCATCATATCACGTCCGCTATTATTTTTTGGAAATGCTATATAATCTCTTATTGAATCGGAACCTCCAAATACAGCACACCAACGATCAAAACCAAATGCAATTCCTCCATGAGGGGGAGCACCATATTCAAACGCATTCATTAAAAATCCAAACTGAGATTGTGCTAATTCATCGGTAAAACCCAACACATTAAACATTTCTTTTTGTAAATTTTTATTATGAATTCGAATGGAGCCTCCTCCTATTTCAACTCCATTTATTACTAAATCGTAAGCATTGGCTCTTACTGCACCCGGGTTTGATTTTAATAAAGTAATATCTTCCGGTTTAGGCGATGTAAAAGGATGGTGTTTTGCATAATAACGTTTTGTTTCTTCATCCCATTCCAATAACGGGAAATCAACAACCCAAAGTGGAGCATATTTTTTTGAATCTCTAAACCCTAATTTGCTTCCCATTTCTAAGCGAAGTTCACACAATGCTTTTTGTGTTTTTTCTTTTTTCCCTGCAACTATTAACAATAAATCGCCCGGGTTTGCATGGAATTCGGTTGCCCATTTTAAAAGTTCTGTTTGGTCATAAAATTTATCGACAGAAGATTTTAATGTACCATCATTCGTATATTTCACATACACTAATCCGGATGCCCCAACTTGAGGACGTTTTACAAATTCGGTCAGTTCGTCTAGTTGTTTACGTGTATATTCCGCACAGCCTTTGGCACAAATTCCAACAATTAATTCAGCTTCTTCGAATATTTTAAATTCTTTTCCTTTCACTATTTCATTTAATTCAACGAAACTCATATCAAATCGAATATCGGGTTTGTCGGAACCATATTTCTTCATAGCATCTGAATAACTTATTCTAGGAAAATCATTTATTTCAATCCCTTTTATTTTTTTGAAAAGGTTTTTTGCTAAGCCTTCAAACATATTTAAAATATCTTCCTGTTGCACAAACGACATTTCACAATCTATTTGTGTAAACTCCGGCTGACGGTCTGCTCTTAGGTCTTCATCTCTAAAACAACGAACAATTTGGAAATATCGATCGTAGCCAGCCACCATTAAAAGTTGTTTAAATGTTTGAGGAGATTGAGGCAAGGCATAAAACTCACCCTGGTTCATTCGCGAAGGAACTACAAAATCTCTGGCTCCTTCGGGAGTAGAACCAATTAAATAAGGTGTCTCTATTTCCATGAAACCTTGTTCATTCATATATTTTCTAACTTCAACCGACATTTGATGTCGAAGTTCCATATTGTTTCGAATACAATTTCTTCTTAAATCAAGATAGCGGTATTTCATTCGTTGCTCTTCTCCTCCGTCAGTATTATCTTCTATGGTAAATGGAGGTATCTGCGATTCATTCAGTATTTCTATGAAAGAAACTTCTATTTCTATTTCTCCTGTTTTTAATTTTAAATTCTTACTGCTTCTTTCAATCACTTTTCCTTTTACTTGAATTACAAATTCTCTTCCCAATAATCGTGCTTTATTACATAAATCGGCATTGGTATCCATATTAAAAGCTAACTGAGTAATACCATATCGATCGCGTAAATCAATAAAAGTCATTCCTCCTAAATCTCTAGATCTTTGAATCCACCCGCAAAGTGTAACGGTTTGTTCAACATGAATAATTGATAACTCTCCACAAGTATGTGTTCTTAACATAGTATTAATTTTAAAAAATTTGGCTAATTTATAAAAAAGTTACGAGTTTTTGAATATTCAATAACTTGATTATATTAAATTTAAAAAGTTTTTGGATTTTGAAATTATAACGTGATCTATAAATTTTAAAAAATTTTTTTTCAAAAATTTTTATTCTATTTATTTTAGTCGGTTCGGTTTTATATCTTTTATCATTAATTGCAGTGATGTAGTGCCGTTCCACTCGTTTTCATCAATATGATAACAAACATCAAATTTCTTTTTTTCGGAGAGGAGTTGTAAATAATCTGCTTGTCCGAAAGCAATAGCATTGTATTCAGGATTAAATATACCTGGATACATTACACTAAAACGCAAATGATTATTTCCCACAATACGTGCATACCCTTTATCTACAAGGCCTTTGGTTAAAAAAACAGGAGCCATATTGCCCGGACCAAAAGGAGCAAATTGTTTTAATATACGATAAAAAGAGGGTGAGATATCCGTTAATTCTAATTCCTCATCAATTTCGACTTGAGGTATTAACATATCATCTGTAATTGTTTCCGATACAATTTTTTCGAATTTTTCGACAAATGCCTTTAAGTTTTCGGGTTTTAGTGAAAGACCGGCCGCATATTTATGTCCGCCGAAATGTTCCAATAAATCGCTACAAGCATCAATAGCATCATAAATATCGTAATCTTTTACGGAGCGTGCACTTCCGGTAATTAATCCATTTGATTGAGTAAGGACGATGGTAGGACGATAAAAATTTTCTATTAATCGGGAAGCCACAATTCCTACGACTCCTTTATGCCAATCGGGTTGATATACGACCGTAGATTTTTTAAACGTTTGCATTTTATCAGCCATAATCATATCTAAGGCTGCTTGCGTGATAGAGGTATCTAAATTTTTTCGTTCGGTATTATTTTTATTAATGTAGTCGCCAATATCTTTGGCGGCTTCCGAATTCATAGACAAGAGTAGTTCTACTGATTTCTTTCCGTTTTCAATTCTACCGGCAGCATTTATTCGAGGGCCTATAAGAAATACTAAATCGTTAATATTTAACTGACGAGCAAATTTTTGCTCGGTGCTTATTTGACTATCAACAGATTTTATCCCACTAAAAGACAAAATGGCTTCTAAACCGGGTCGTGGTTTTGAATTAAATTGTTTTAATCCATAAAATGCAAGAACTCTATTTTCGCCAATAATTGGGACAATATCGGAAGCAATACTTATTACAACCAAGTCTAAATATGATTCTAACGTATGAAAAGGCATTTTGTTTTCTTGCACGTAGGCTTGTGCTAATTTAAAGCCTATTCCACAACCCGATAATTCTTTGAACGGGTAAGCGCAATCTTTTCGTTTAGGGTCAAGTACTGCAATCGCTTCGGGTAAAACATCTCCGGGTCGGTGATGGTCGCATACAATAAAATCGATTCCTTTATTTTTAGCATAGGCTACTTGATCTACTGCTTTAATGCCACAATCGAGACAAATAATGAGTTTAAACTTGTTATCAGCAGCAAAATCAATTCCTTTATAGGATACTCCATAGCCTTCCAAATAACGATCGGGTATATAATAATCTAACTTATTTTCTTTGTAAACACTTTGTAAAAAAGAAAAAACTAATGCAACAGCTGATGTTCCATCAACATCATAATCGCCATAAACCAATATTCTTTCATGATTCGCAATCGCTTGATTGATTCGGTTTATTGCTAAATCCATATCTTTCATTAGAAATGGATCGTGGAGGTGACTTAATTCTGGGCGAAAAAAAGCATGTGCTTCTTGGTATGTTTTTATTCCCCTACATACCAATAAATTAGAAAGTTTTTCGTTTATTTTTAATTCTTGCGCAAGGTTTCTAACAAGCAATTCATCACCTTTTTCTTTAATTACCCAACGCTTTTCCATCATTCTTTTTTAATTTATCGGTAAAGATAATTAAATTCATCCGATTTTTTTTAATAAAAAATCATCGAAAATTAAACAGTGTTTATTTTCAGCAAATTAGTGATTTTCCTTTCATTTCAGCGGGAATTTCCAATTTCATAATAGTAAGTATCGTTGGAGCAATATCGCATAATTTACCATTTTTTATTTGGCTAACATCCTTATCTAACAAAAAACAAGGTACCGGATTACAGCTGTGTGCGGTATTGGGAGAACCATCGGCATTTATAGCGAAATCGGCATTTCCGTGGTCGGCCGTAATCATTACGCTGTAATTATTTGCAATCGCTTCTTCTGTTACTTTTTTAACACATGTATCTACTGTTTCCAAGGCTTCTATAATTGCGTTGTAAATACCGGTATGACCGACCATATCGGCATTGGCAAAATTCAAACAAATAAAATCGGGTTGGCTGTTTTTTATTTCTTTTATAACGGCTTCTTTTACTTCTAACGCACTCATAGCAGGCTTCAAATCATATGTGGCTACTTTTGGAGAAGGAATTAAAATTCTTTTTTCTCCTTTAAATGCGTTTTCTCTTCCACCGGAAAAGAAAAACGTAACATGTGGATATTTCTCTGTTTCCGCTATTCTTAATTGTGTTTTATTATTTTTTTCGAGTACCGCTCCTAATGTATTCGATAAATCATCTTTATCGAACATAATATGAACATTGTTAAACGACTCATCATATTTTGTTAAGGTAACGTAATACAATGGGATGGTATGCATATTAAATTCGGGCATTTCTGTTTGTGTTAAGGCAGTTGTAATTTCACGTAAGCGATCGGTTCGAAAATTAAAACAAATAAACACATCTCCTTCTTTAAGGGTTGCAACCGGAGTGCCGTCGTTATTAATCATTACAAGCGGTTTAATAAATTCATCCGTAATTTTATTATCGTACGATTCTTGTATAGCCTGCAGGATATCGGTTGTAGGCGTTCCTTTTCCGGAAACTAGCAAATCATATCCTTCTTTCACGCGCTCCCAACGTTTATCACGATCCATGGTATAATATCTTCCAACTAATGATGCTATCTGTCCTGTTGACTGTTTAAGATGTTGCTGAAGTTCTTCTACATATTTTTTTCCACTATACGGGTCGGTATCCCTTCCATCGGTACAAACATGAATATATACGTTATTGAGTTCGTGATCTTTTGCTATATCGCATAATTTCATGATATGATTCATTGAAGAATGAACGCCTCCATCCGAAAGCAATCCTAGGAAATGGACCGCTTTATTATTTTCTTTTGCGTACTTATAGGCATCGATAAGAGCCTTATTAGAATTTATTGAATTATCTTTACACGCCAAATTTATTCTTACTAGGTCTTGATAAACAACACGACCGGCACCTATGTTTAAATGACCTACTTCCGAATTTCCCATTTGTCCTTCTGGAAGTCCTACCTCTTCGCCCGATGCTTGTAGATGACATCCTGCTGCATTTTTATATAAGCCTTTAATAAATGGAATGTTGGCTTGTGTCATAACATTGGCTTTATTCGACTCTCCCTCGCCCCAGCCATCCATAATAATTAATAACATCTTTTTCTGATTCATAAACTGAAAATTTGATTGATTAAAAACGCGCGAATGTTCTATTTATTGATTGGCTCTAATAGCATCAACCGGATTTAATCCTGCTGCTTTCCATGCAGGGATAAAGCCCGAAACGATTCCTATAATACCGGAGGTTATAAGTCCACGTAAAATATTCCCCATATCTAATGTAAAGTTCAAACTAGAAATCATGGAAACGATAAACGTTCCTAAATATACGAGGAGAAGCCCTACCATTCCTCCTATCAGCGAAAGAATAACCGCTTCAAATAAAAACTCGAAGAGAATAAAATATTTTTTAGCTCCTAATGATTTTTGTATTCCAATAATGCTGGTTCGTTCTTTAACGGAAACAAACATGATATTAGCAATACCAAAGCCTCCCACTAAAATAGAGAAACCTCCTATAATCCATCCAACAACTGAAATTACCGCAAATAAACTATCAAACCCTTGGGTTATTAAACTGGTTTCATTTATCGCAAAATCGTCTTCTGCAAGCGGTTTTAAACGATGTTCGGAACGAATAATTCCAGTAAGTTCATCTTTTAACTCTTCATTAGAAACATTTTTTTTAGCTTTAACAATAATGGTAGGATCGGCACTTTCGGAACGGATATCCATTAAACTCCGAACATAATTAATGGGTAACATAACCTGTTTATCGGAATTATCTCCAATCATACTTTCTCCTACTTTCTTCAATAATCCTATTATTATTTGTTTTCTTCCAAAAATCTCTATCTCTTTTCCAATAGGATCTTCTTCACCATAAAGGTTTTCTGCAATATAACTTCCAATAATGGCAACATTTTTTCCGGAGAATGATTCTATTTCAGAAAAATATCTACCATCGGAAATATCTACCAACATACATTTGTCGTAATCGTGCGTTACAGCAATTATGGGAACACTCTCTATGCTATTATTTAAGTATTCTACTGTTTTCACAGAAGAAGCCATAAAAGCAACTTCTTCGGTTGCGATGCTTTTCTTTTTAATTGCTTCCATGTCATCCAGCTTTGGAACCGGTCTATTCATATATTTCCACCAGGCATAATCGGAACCAAAAGACCATGGCCATTTTTGCACGAACAAAACATTATTTCCTAGCGATTCTATGCTGGTTCTGATTTCTTTTTCCATAGAATCGACTACCGTAAAAACAGAGATAATAGAAAATATTCCGATTGTAATTCCTAATAGTGACAATATTGTACGCAATTTGTTAACCCATAAAGAATTAATGGCAAACAAATAACTTT
>DAOLWT010000122.1:0-6747 GCA_035421345.1 Bacteroidales bacterium | reverse complement strand
TACAATAGTAGCAATTTCTTGTCCCATTATATCATATAATTTTATAGATATGTTATTTGTTTTTTCAATGGTGTAATCTATAGAAACTACATCTTTTGCAGGACTAGGATAACAAACCAATGTATTATTACTTATGTTATAGTCTTGACAAGAAACAGTTCCAACAGAAACGGTACCAATGTAAGGCGATTTATTTTGTTTTGTTACTACCACATCAGCTGTTCCGTTAGCGGTAAATGGAGTTATGGTTAGTACAGCTAAACCTGTAGAATCAGCTAAAGCAGCTCCGTATAATTCGTTGTTTTTTGAAATCGCAACATATGCATACGCATCGGTTTGTACTGTTAATGTAGTTTGTCCTGTTAATAATTGATTGTAAGTTGCCGTAAGTGCTGTAGGTACGCCAAAATAAATCATTAACGAAGGGTCGCCCATTAAACAATATATTTCCCAATAATATTGTTCACTTGAAGTTCCAGATTGACTAACAGCTAAATTTCCGGCAAATATCATTTGGTCCATTGTTGCATACCAATTGCTTATTGTTTCGCCATGATCGTGAAAAACACGATCGTATGCCCCTAATGAGGTCGATTTATAAGTAGGATTAACGACTACCGTTTTATATCCTACGGCAAACCAAAAATCTTCATCCCAATAAGAACTGTTTGAAGCACCAATATACCCTAAAGCTCCTTTTCCACTGGCTCTAAGTAATGCTTCCCCAAAACAGGAGGAATCATCGTATTTGCTAGATAAACAACAATTTCCTACCATTAAAGGATATTTATGATTATTGGTCATAGCAGAAACATGAGAAGTTGTAAATGAAGGATCGTACCAACCGGAAGAAGAACCATGAGCCGTATAGTTAGCAAAGCAAACCCCATCGCTTACTTTTTGTCTTATTGTGGTTGCACTGCTACCGGAAACAGCATAAAGATAAGTGAAAGAAGTAAGGTTGTGAGCAGTGTTAAAATAAGTACTCGTGCCGTAATTTATCTGTCCGTCGCCGTTTTTTGGAGCCCAGTCAGCATCCTGACCAGATATCATCACACATTTTCCTAAAAAAGAAGGATCGGGCATGGTATATTGTTCGTATTCCAGTGTTTTATCTATTTGTGGTTGTAGTTGCGTTGTGCTGGTAGCCGAAAATCTTCCATAATATATTTCAGGAATATAATCGTTGGTGTATTCGCAATAATATAAATCGGTAACATGTCCACCTCCGTCACCGGTACCGTTAAAAGCAGGTACTTGTGCAATGTCGCCTACAAATAAAACAAAAGAAGGAGCAGGGTCCGAAGGAGTTCCGGCATCGTACAAGCCTTTTAAATAAGCTTTAATTTTAGTCGTAGTAGTCCCAACTGCCGAATTATCGGTATATGCTTCAATTACATTAAATCCTTTTTTCTTTTTCCATGCAATAAAAGGTTGTAGCGTAGATTTAAACATAGGATCCGATACAATAACATATTTCACCGGGTATTTAGTCATGCTATCACGCAATACAGGTGGTTTCTGGTAATTGAGAAGTTGGATACTAAACATGTCTTCAAAATAAACAGATTGGGTGTTTTGTTTTATTTCAATGGTTTTCGAAATATCAGCTCCATCAAAACGGATTTTAAATTCAATATTATAATATACTTGTATCGTATTGGTAACCGGATTATATCTAACGGGAGCTATTTCTAATCGGGCTAATCGAACACTTCTCATAATACCTATCGGAATAACCGATACCAATTCATCTGTATTATATTGATTTAAGAAATACGTGTTTTCATTGTATTTAAATGTTGGTTTTGCACGAGAGGTATCTTTAGAAACAGAAGGTTGTGCAGGAATTATTTTGTTTAAAATACCATATTCGGATAAAGAATACTCTTTCATGGTATAATGAATTATATCCACCTGAGGAACTGCATCGATTGGGATTTCAATCAATCTTTTTAATACCGGAAGCTGAGGTTCCCCTATTTTATTAGAGAGTCCGTAGTCCGGTATATATAATTCCGTAAAGGAACCGGCTCGGTTTTGTACATTTTGATAGGTTAATTCCGTAAATGTATTCGAAACAATAATTTCGGAATATGTGTTTTGTTTAATCTTTAAATCGGAAGCTCCAGTGGTAACTCTTATATCGCCGGCATAAGCAGTAAAGATACATGCGAAAAAAATAAACGAAAAAATAAATTTGTAAATATGAGTCATACTTTTTTAGTTTAAAAATTATATAAATGTAAGAAATAAAATTTAAATTTAAAAATATATATATGTTATATTTTTAAATAATATAACTGAAAAATTGTATATTTAACTGATTTACAAGCTAATAAAATATAAACTATTATTAATCAATAAAATTATCTTGAAAACTTAATTTTTATTTAAAAAAAAATAAAATTAATATTGCATTTTTAAAAATGATGATAAAGAAATACATTATATTTATTAGCTTGATATTGTGCGGAATAAAGATACTAGCACAAGATACTATTTCTTTGCAAGGGAATTATTACGGAAAAAACATATACGTTTTAAATCCTTCATTAGAGAATGATACTTTATTTTGTGTAAAAAAAGTGATTGTAAATGGGGCGCAAAGCAACGATGAGATACGTTCTAACGCATTTGAAATAGATTTCTCTTTATTAAATATGGAAGAGGGGCGTTCTGTGAAAATACAAATTATTCATCATTCCAAATGTACTCCTCAAATTGTCAACCCGGAAGTTATAGAGACTCAAAATAATTTTTTATTTAGTAATGTTAAAATAGATAAAACAGGCAAAATAATTTGGGATGTAAAAGGGAATTTATATGGACCGTTTACAATTGAACAATATAAATGGAAAAAGTGGCTAACTGCAAAAACAGTTGAAATAGCCGATAGTTTAAATTCTGGTTGGTATGAAATAACAATAAAGCCTCATTCCGGGTATAACCAGTTTCGTATCTCCCATACCGATGAAAAAGGGAATCAGGTATATTCAAAACTTATTAAATACAGACCTTCCACAGTGAAAGAAGTTTTTATTACCTCTTTAAAAGTAAAAGATGAAATTCTATTTACAGAAGAAACGGCATACGAAATTTATGATGATATCGGAAATTTTATAAAAGACGGATATAGCCTTAAAGTAACGGTATCGGATTTACCTAAAGGAAAATATTACATAAATTACGATAACAAAACGGAATTAATTTCTAAGAAATAAAACAGATTATTACTATGTTTTTTGAGTAATGGTATTTTTTGAAATTTGTCGCACCGGATACCATGAAGTAGCAAATCCAATGATTAGGTCGATAAATAAAACGTAAACAAAATCCATTATTTTAATTTTAATAGGATAAGCAGTAACTACAAAAGAGCCACTCTCGGGCATGGTAATAAAACCATACGTTTGTTGGAGCCAACAAATTAATCCGCCTAAAAAAAGTCCCATTAAGGCTCCTATAAGAGTTATCAACATTCCTTCGGTAAAAAAAATACTTCTAATTAAACGAGCACTAGCACCCATACTCCATAAAATAGATATGTCTTTTTGCTTTTCTAGCACCAGCATAGTAAGCGTTCCAATTATATTAAAAGTAGCAATAAGCAACACAAACGAAAGGATTAAAATAATAGCCCATTTTTCCGATTTCATAATTTTATAAAGAAGTTCTTGTTGTTGAAATCGATTTTTAACATAATAGTCTTCTCCAACAATTGCTTGAATTTGTTTCTGAATTTGTTCGGGCTTGGTGTTTTCTGCTAAGCCTATTTCTACCGAAGTAGCTTCTTGTTTATAATTAAGCAGTTTTTCGACAAAACGGAAAGGGAGCAATATGTATTTCATATCAAATTCTTGTTGCACAGAAAAAAATCCGGAAGGGTAAACTACCTCGTTATTAAACGATTCTAGCGGGTTCAATAAATTTTTACTTTCTCTTCGGGGTACATAAATTTCAAGCGGATTAAAATAATCATTCATATCCAAACCTAAACTATAAGCAACACCTTGTCCAACTACGGCAAAATTAACACTGTCTTTTTCCAAAATAAAATCACCTTGAACAATCATAGAGTCTATGCCGTTTAATTGATTATAATCTTTAGGGACCCCTTTAATAGTAGCGATAAATTGATTATCTTTAAATTTTACCAATGCATTTTCTTCAATGGAATACGAAAAATAATAAACACCGGGTATTTTTTTTATGGCTTCTTGCGGGAATGTAGTCGTTAAAAATGTTTTTCCTTCTTTCGGAGTAATCTGTATTTCCGGATTAAAGGTGTTAAATAATTTCATAACAACATCTTCAAATCCATTAAAAACCGACATCACAATAATTAATGCCATGGTTCCTACTGTAAAACCAGCGACAGAAATTCCCGAAATAATATTAATAATATGATGTGTTTTTTTTGAAAAAAGATATCGTTTGGCTATGTAAAATGGAGTGTTCAAATGATAATAATATAAATTGATTAACGCTTATCTTTTATGGCTTTAACAATTAATCCTGTTCCTTTACTATGTTTTCCGATTACATCAAAATAATTTAAAATTAAGCAAAAGGGAAATAGGATTAAATAATAAAAAGGTAAAATAACAAAAAACAATTTACTTATACCCAGCAATTGGATAGGATATTTCATAGATAAACGCCAGGAAATACTTCCAGGTACCCCATAAACATAGGATGTATTTATTTGTGAAAATCCCGATTTATTTAATTTTTCTTCTATCTCTTTTATAGCATACCCGTCTCTTACGTGTTCCCCAATAAAAGAATCGTGTTCTTCCTGTGCATCAGAACCTCCTTGGTCGGAAGGAGTAGAAATGAGCAACATTCCGTGAGGTTTTAACGAATGAAAAAAATTATTAAAAACAATTTGATCGTCTAATATGTGCTCCATTACATCAACGCAAAGAATTAAATCGTATTTTTCTTTTTCTTGATACGTAGTAAGATCGCCTATTTTAAATGTAGTGTTTGTTCTATTAATTTTTTTAAAAAAAGCATTGCAATCATTTATTTGCTCTACTTTAACATCAATACCGGTAAGCTGTTTCACGTTTGGGAGTCCCGATAAAAAATAAGAATATTGTCCAAATCCTGAGCCGGCATCGAGTATTTCCAAGCTTTTATGGGTATTTTGATTCCATGTTCGAATGGCTTTCTTTATATGCCAAGTTCGTAATAAGAGGATATCGAGTAAACGATAGAATAATTTTCTTAAAAATGGAGTTTTATTAAAGATGTTTCCTAAGCTACGTTTAATTGGGTCGTACTGCATAAAATAGAACGTATTAAATAGTTATTTCTTTAATAAATTTTCAATATTTTCGATATAATCAAGAGAGTCGTCTAAAAAAAACTCCAATTCAGGAATAACCCTTAACTGATTTTTAACTCTATTTCCTAAATTTCTGCGAAAATCTTTGGTATGCAGATTAATTGTTTTCACTATTTCTTTTTTGTCGATTGGGGCACCAGAGAATATGCTTAAATAAACTTTAGCAACAGATAAATCGGGCGCCGGTTTAACTTTGGTAATAGTGATCATAACAGTATTTCCTAACAAGTTACGTATTTCTTGTTGAAAAATTTCACTCAGGTCTTTTTGTATTAAACGACCTACTTTATTTTGTCGAGTTGAGTCCATATATAAACAAAGGTAATATTAAAATAGTTATGAAATAAATCAGGCAGGAAAAAATATTTTTTAATAAAAACACACAAACACTTCACCAAAATAAAACTATATCTTTGTAACATGAAACAACTTTCAAAAATAGGCAGTTACATTTTATTTATATTCTTGATATTATTTTCTTTATTGCCCTTTTGGATATTATATTTGAAAGCAGATTTGTTCGCTTTTATTTTAAATAAAATTATTAAATATCGTAAAAAAGTTATTTTAAAGAATCTAAATAATAGCTTAAATCAAAAGGCAAACCTCGATCTGCTGGTAAATCAATTTTATTCTTTTTTAGCCGATACATTTTTAGAATCGGTTAAATGTTTTACCATCCGAAAAAAAAATTTATTAAAACGAATTACGTGCGATAACCCGGAGATAATGGAGCAATATGCCAAAGAAAACCGTAGTGTTATTTTTATGTCGGCTCACTATGGAAATTGGGAATATTTAATATACGCTATGAATTTGCTTTTTCCGCATAAAGCGATAGGCGTTGGCAAACCTCTTTCGAATCAAATAATGAATAAGCTTACGAATAAAAGAAGAAGTCGTTTTGGAATGAAAATTATTAGTGCTATTAATATAAAAGAAGAATTTGCAAAAGATAAAAACACCCTTACTGCTAGTTTATTTCTTTCCGATCAATATCCAGGGGGAAAAGGAAAAGGGTATGCTTCTCTTTTTTTAAATAAGCAAACGGAATTTCTGTATGGTGCTGAAAAGTATGCTAAAGAATACAATTATGCGGTAGTATATGCCGACATAGAAAAAATTAAAAGAGGATATTATAAAATACATTTAATTAAAATAAGCGACCATCCTCAAGAAGAGCCCCAAGGGAACATAATAAAAACGTATATTACCCTTTTAGAAAAAACAATTCAGCGAGCTCCTGCATATTGGTTATGGTCGCATAAACGGTGGAAACACCTACCCGGATTTTATTCGTAAAATACGTTATAAACAATAAATAATTGAAATTGGAGTTATACCAATTGTAAATTTAAAATAGTCCAACGGATATTTTAAATTATACAATG
>DAOLWT010000121.1:0-6809 GCA_035421345.1 Bacteroidales bacterium | reverse complement strand
ATTATTCCTCCTAACGTTTTACTTATACGGTTACCGCTGGCATCGTATTTATAGGTTATACCCGTTCCATCGGTTTTTGTGATGCTTTTTACTTTTCCATATATTGTCCATTCTATATTTTCTATCCCTTCGCTTGCATCTTTTATAAGGTTTCCTATTTTATCGTAATTATAGTTCCAGGTGGTTTGGTTGCTTGCATCAAAAGGCACTCCATTTATTTTCTGGTCGTCTATATCGATGTCGTATAAGGAGTTTGATTCTATATCGGCTATTCCAATAAGTTTATTAGTTTTCTTCGTGGTGGTTTGGTCGTATGAATAGGTGAGTTTATCCATGGCTGTTCCTTGTGCTGCGGCTGCTCCATTGCGGTTAAGGGTTGTAATATTTCCGTTGGCATCGTAGCTTAAGATCATTTGGTAATCGTAATTGTAAGTACTTCCACTACCCCACTTTTGCAGTCGTTTCAGCCTATTGGCAAATAGGTGTCTTGTCATGAAATAGTTAGGTACAAACAATTTGCATTAATGCGTTTCACCTAAATTTGCATATTTCAAAAAACAATTTAAATAAATTCTGTTTTGACTAATTAATCAGTAAAATAATGATTATTTTTATAAAAAATTTATTATGAATATTGAATCGTGTTTTAAAATTACTTACGGCTTATATGTTGTTTCTTCTGCATACGAAAACAATCAGAGTGGATATATTTCGAATGTTGTAAACCAAGTCTCTTCCGACCCTGTAATGTTAGCGGTAGCTTGCAACAAAGATAACTTTACATCAAGTTTAATTAATCAGTCGCAGGCATTGGGTGTTTCTATAATACAAAAAGATGCGGATGCCGGAATAATTGGTGATTTTGGCTTTAAAACAGGGAAAAACGTTAATAAATTTGAAAACAAGGAACACTTTATTGGTCAATCGGGTTCGCCAATTTTATTAAAAGATACCATCGCCTGGTTCGATTGTAAAGTACTTCAAACCGTAGATGTAGGTACCCATCTAATATATATAACAAATGTACTCGATGCACAAATAATAAATAATTTATGGGAGCCTTTAACATATTCTTATTATAGAGAATTTAAAAAAGGGAAATCTCCGAAAAATGCTCCTTCATATATAGCTCCCGATAAAATTACACTCCCATTTTCGGGTAATACAATAAAATACAAATGTTCTGTTTGCGATTATCTTTACGACCCTGCTAACGGAGATGAAATGCATGGAGTTACGCAAGGTACTTCTTTTGAAGACTTACCCGAAGATTGGCAATGCCCGGTATGCGGGGTTGATAAAAGTTTTTTTGTTAAAATTTAAAGAAAATGTTTTCTCAATTAAAAATAATGTTTTACATTTGCATCATTAATTAACACAAATATGTTTTTAACTCAATTACATCATCATCATTTTCATACTTGCACTCAAGCGAGACGGAAATGATATATATGTAATAAAAAAATATACAAACCCGCTTGAGTAAATCAGGCGGGTTTTTTATTGTGTTCCCCTTCTGTTTACTCAAGTACAAATAAAAAAAATATGAGTAAACTAAAAATAGCCCTTCAAAAAAATGGACGATTAGCAGAAAAATCGCTGGCACTACTTAAGGATTGTGGAATTAAACTTTCAAATGGAGATCGAAAACTTAAAACCGAAGCAAAAAACTTTCCATTGGAAGTATTATTTCTTCGTGATGATGACATCCCTCAATATGTGGAAGAAAACGTGGCGGATATAGGAATTATTGGAGAAAATGAAGTGTGGGAAAAAGATAAAAACATTGAAATAACTACTAAATTAGGTTTTGCCGGATGTAGACTATCATTAGCCATTCCAAAAGAGGAAGAATATACAGGAATAAATTATTTTAAAAATAAAAAAATAGCAACAAGCTACCCGAAAATATTAAGAAAATATTTTAATGAAAACGATTTATACCCTGAAATTGAAGAAATAGGCGGTTGTGTTGAAATAGCTCCGGGTATTGGTTTAGCCAATGCCATTTTTGATATTGTTAGTACAGGAAGTACGCTTATTTTAAATGGACTAAAAGAGGTAGAAACCGTTACGAAAAGTGAAGCTGTGCTTGTAAGTAATAAAAATCTTATTAAAATAAAACAACAAATTTTACATAAGCTATTATTCCGAATTAATGCAGTAAAAAATGCAAACGAAAATAAATATATTCTTTTAAATGCTCCATTATCGGTTGTTCCGGAAATATCAAACATATTACCAGGAATGAAATCGCCTACCATACTTCCATTAGCAAAGGAAAACTGGTGTAGTATTCATTCTGTAGTAAAAGAAGATGAATTTTGGGATGTTATCGACCAACTCAAATCGTTAGGAGCTCAAGGAATATTGGTTGTGCCAATCGAAAAAATGATTATTTAAATATATCTTATGAAAACGTTTATAAATCCACCCAAAGAAAAATGGGAAGAAATATGCAAAAGACCTGAAATTTCTTCTAAAAATTTAACAAAACAGGTGAACGCTATTTTTAATGATATTAGGAATAATAACGACAATGCGTTGTTTAAGTATACCTTAGAATTTGACAAAGTGAAATTAAAAAAATTGGAAGTAAGTAAAGAAGAAATAGAAGCTTCTTCATTCTTAGTTTCGGATACCTTAAAAGATGCCATATTATTAGCAAAAAGAAATATTGAAAAATTTCATCAAGAGAAGTTTGTCCAAAAAAACATGGTTGAAACATCAAAAGGAGTTCGCTGTTGGCAAGAATATCGAGCTATTGAAAAAGTAGGACTCTATATACCCGGTGGGTCTGCTCCACTTTTTTCAACGGTATTAATGCTTGCTATTCCTGCAAAAATGGCCGGTTGTAAAGAAATAATCTTGTGTACACCTCCAAATAAAGAAGGAGAAATAAATCCGGCTATACTTTTTGCAGCAAAAATAACTGGGGTTTCTAAAATATTTAAAGTTGGCGGTATTCAAGCTATTGGTGCTTTAACACTAGGTACTGAAAGCATACCGAAGGTGTATAAAATATTTGGACCTGGCAATCAATATGTAACAGCGGCGAAACAAATAGCACAAAACTACGGTGTTGCTATTGATTTACCTGCCGGACCGAGTGAGCTATTAGTAATTGCTGACAATACTGCAAACTCAGTATTTGTTGCTGCAGACATACTCTCTCAAGCAGAACACGGAACTGACAGTCACATAATTTTATTATCGACAAATATTAATATAATTAATAGAGTTATGAATGAAATAAAAATTCAGATAAAAGCATTACCACGAAAAAATATCGCTGAGAAAGCACTCGAACAAAGCAATGCAATTTTACTCGAGAATATAAATGAATGCATTTCGTTTAGTAATATGTATGCCCCTGAACATTTAATATTAGCTGTTTACAACACGCGGAAATATATTTCCAATATAATAAATGCCGGCTCTGTATTTTTGGGCAATCTGAGTTGTGAAAGCGCAGGAGACTACGCAAGCGGGACTAATCACACCTTGCCAACAAACGGGTATGCACGTAACTACAGTGGAGTTTCGTTAGAAAGTTTTGTGAAAAAGATAACATTTCAAGAAATAAATAAAACAGGACTTAAGAATATAGGTCCTGCTATAGAACTAATGGCCGAAGCAGAATCGCTGTATGCACACAAAAATGCGGTAACAATAAGACTTAAAAATCTATAAACACATGTTTGATTTAAATAAACACATTCGCGAAAACATTCTCGGCTTAAAACCCTATTCAAGTGCCAGAAATGAATACAAAGGGAATGACGGTATTTTATTAGATGCCAACGAAAACCCATTTGGTAAATATAATCGCTACCCCGACCCTCTTCAAGAAGAATTGAAAAGGAAAGTAAGCGAAATAAAAAAAATTGCCATAGAAAATATATTTATTGGAAATGGCAGTGATGAAATAATTGACCTTACCTATCGAATATTTTGTAATCCGGGAAAAGATAAAGCCATTACTTTTTCTCCAAGCTATGGCATGTACGAAGTATTAGCAGAAATCAATAATATTGAATTATTAAAAGTCCCATTAAACCATACATTTCAGATTGATTTCGATAAGCTGAAACTATTATTGGATGATGAGAACTTAAAACTGCTTATTATCTGTTCTCCTAATAATCCAACAGGAAACATAATAAACAATATTGATTGTATACTTAATTACTTCAAAGGGATTGTATTAATTGACGAAGCATATATTGATTTCAGTAATAATGATTCTTACAATCAAAAAATTGATCAATATCCCAATATAATTGTAATGCAAACATTAAGCAAAGCATGGGGACTTGCGTCAGCTCGTATTGGATTAGGGTTTGCTAATGCCGATATTATTTCCGTATTCAATAAAGTAAAACCACCTTACAATGTAAGTTTGCTGAATCAGAAAGTAGCATTAAATACGTTAGAAAACTATTCCGAATATTTGAATAAGAAGAAAATAATTTTAGACCAGAAAAAATGGTTAATTAATCAATTACAAGAAATACCTCTTATTAAAAAGATATATCCATCCGATGCAAATTTTATATTAGTAGAAACAAGCGATGCAGATAAAATTTATAAAGAACTGGTAAAAAACAAAGTCATTACACGAAATAGAAATAATCAGGTAAAAAACTGCATTCGCATTACTGTTGGAAATTCTTTTGAAAATAAACTATTAATAAACACATTAAAACGGCTCTATCAATCCAATGAAAAAAGGAATGAAATCGACATCCTTAATACCATTCAAATTAAAAGAAGTTCGCATATTATAAGAAGAACTACGGAAACATCAATTGCTATTGAATTAAATTTAGATGGAAACGGTGATAGTAATATATATACAGGAATTGGTTTTTTTGATCATTTATTGGAACAAATTGCAAAGCATGGGAATATTGATTTAAGCATTTTCGCAAAAGGAGATTTGCATATTGATACACATCACACCATAGAAGATATAGGTATTGCTTTAGGTGAAGCATTTACACAAGCACTAAAAAACAAGAAAGGAATTGAAAGATATGGGTTTTTACTACCCATGGATGACTGCTTAGCACAAGTTGCAATTGATTTTGGTGGAAGGTCATGGCTCGTATGGAATGTGGAATTTAAAAGAGAAAAAATTGGAGAAATGCCCACTGAAATGTTTGTACATTTCTTTAAATCATTCTGCGACTATGCAAAATGTAATCTTTATATTAAAGCAGAAGGCGAAAATGAACATCATAAAATTGAAGCTGTTTTTAAAGCATTTGCCAACGCAATTAAAGTGGCTATCAAAAGAACAAATAATATAAACATCCCAAGTACAAAAGGAATATTATGATTGCTATTATACAATACAATGCCGGAAATATAAAATCGGTTGAGAATGCTATTCTAAACTTAGGTTATAAATGTATCGTAACAGACGACGCAAAACTTATAAATAGCGCAGATAAAGTAATACTACCCGGTGTAGGAGAAGCAAGCTCAGCAATGAAATATCTAAAAGAGAAAAAAATAGATTCTCTCATTAAAGAACTTAAACAACCGGTTTTGGGGATTTGTTTAGGCCAACAGTTAATGTGTAAGTCTTCCGAAGAAGGAAATGTAGCCTGTTTAGGGATTTTTAATTCAATCGTAAAAAAATTCCCAAAACGTAATATTACCCCACATTTAGGATGGAATAACATGTATGATTTAAAAGACGTGCTGTTTAAAGGGATCAAAGAAAGTGATGATTTTTATTTTGTTCATAATTATTATTGTGATTTAAGTTTAGAAACGATTGCTGTATGTAATTATATAATTCCTTTTAGTGCAGCTATGAGGAAAAATAATTTTTTTGGAGTTCAATTCCATCCTGAAAAATCATCGAAAATTGGAGAAACTTTTTTAACTAATTTTTTAAAATTATGAGAATTATACCGGCCATAGATATTATAAACGGAAAATGTGTAAGACTTTCACAAGGCAATTATGCTCAAATGAAAACATACAATGAAAATCCGTTAGAAGTTGCGAAAGCATTCGAAGAAAAAGGCTTTGAATATCTTCATTTGGTTGATTTAGATGGAGCTAAATCTAGCCATATTGTAAATTATAAAGTACTTTATAAAATAGCTAACCAAACAAAATTAAAAATTGATTTTGGGGGTGGGATTAAAGAAAATAATGATATTCAAATTGCTTTCGATAACGGAGCAAATCAAGTTACCGGAGGAAGTATATCGATAAAACATCCGGAGATTTTCATTGAATGGTTAAACCTGTATGGAGCCGATAAAATTATTTTAGGAGCTGACTGCTTAAATAGAAAAATTGCAACTAATGGTTGGCAACAGAAATCAAATATAGATGTTATTGACTTAATTAAAAATTATGAAGGAAAAAACATACAATATGTAATTAGTACCGATATTTCGAAAGATGGTATGATGCAAGGACCAGCCATTGAATTGTATCAAGAAATAATGGCGAAAACACAAGTCAATTTAATTGCCAGCGGTGGAATTTCTTCACTTAACGATATAAAAATACTTAAAGAAATTGGGTGTGAAGGAATAATTATTGGAAAAGCAATATATGAAGGAAAAATTAATATAAATGAATTCATTAATGTCCGAATAAAATAGATATATCGTTCCTACGGAACTTTGAACAATTTGTATTTCCTTGTTTTAGAAATATTTCGTCCCGTACGGGACGTGATATTTATAGAAAATTATTAACATGAAAAAAGGAAGCCCCACTAGGGCATATGCGTCAACTTAAGCATTAATGTTTTGTTTCCCAGCTACTTTCTAATA
>DAOLWT010000120.1:0-6927 GCA_035421345.1 Bacteroidales bacterium | reverse complement strand
GGACATGACAAAAATATTTCGATTGTCTTTTCGTTGTAAATTTAAATCTTTAGCAGGATCGTATCTTACATCTGTAGCATAATCATTCCCTTTATTTAATTTAAGTTGCTTCCATTTTCCGTTATCAAGAATAGATACTTTACCGGGAGGATGGCCTGGAGTAAACCGATCAAATTGATGTATATCGAAATATTTTTTTCGATCTAAGATATTATTGGGAAATAGCGAAGATAAAGCGTCGTAATAAGTTTTATAGTATTTATCAATACGACCGGGTAAACCTTTCCAACTAAGTGCAATATTAAAAGAGGTTAAATATTTATTAAAAACATCATTATTTCCTACGTATAAGGTAGATTTATTTTTTTCCGGTTTCGATCCAAAAGGTAAAAATGATTTTGTGTTATCAATCGTACCCAGTTCATTCTGAATGGTTAGGTTTTTTAATCCGCTAACCTGTACTGTTAGTTTCTTTATAGTTTCACTATTTAAAGAATACAATGCTGTATAAGCATCATGAATAACATTTTCTTCGTTTCTAAGAATAAAGCGAATAACCGGATGAGATGTATTTAATGTGCTTTTATGAATATCTTCATTGTAAGGCAATACAGAAGGTTGACCGGGTTCAATTTTTACTAATAAATAAAAAGGTTTATTTTTTTTATTTATTTGTGTGGTATTTTTTTCTAGTATTGCTTCTGTCCATCCTTTTTCCGAGGTATATTCTACTTTTAAATAATTAGAATCGATAGACTTTATTAAATCGATAGAAGTTATTAAATTAAACTCAATACTAATACGTCTTTTTCCTTCTTTCAAATTAAGTATGGGAGAAGCTAACGCAAAACCAATCGTTGCTTTCTTGCTTTTATTCGAGTCCGGACCAAACGCTTTCCATCCGGCAGAAATTCCATTCTCTAAAGTTAAGTTGTCTATTGTAGCATCATCGGAAGCATAAATACCACGTATTTTTGAAGTATTATCCTTGCTCAGATGAATACTTTTAATCGATTTTACGGTAGCTTTATTTACGATTAAATCATCGTTTGTAATATAATTTAATGGGTTTCCATTTGTATCTTTTCCTGCAAGTAATTTTGTGCCGACTTCAACCATTACTTGGTCTGCATTTTTCTCGGGTTCAAAAAGAACAATTGCTTTATCAGCTACTTCGGTAAGAGGTTTTAATTGTAGAATGTTTTTATAATAAAAATCAAGATGTTTTTGCGTAAGTGTATTTAGGTTTTCTTGTGCAATATGAAATATTTTTAAAAAAGCTAAAAATAAAGCAAGATGAGGAGATATCGTTGATTTAGCTTCTAACTCTTGAATAGAAGAAAATTTTACTTTTTTATTTGAATAATCATAGATTTCTTCAAAAAATACCTGCCAGTTTCCATCTTCAATATTAAGTTCGTTGCAATACTTCACATATTTAGCATATTCAGCCGATTGTTTTACCAAATCAGTTAATGTGCGTTCGTCCAGTTTAACATAATCGTTATTTAATGCTTCCGGAAAACGCTCAGACTGATATGTTCCTTCTCTTTTTAAAGGATGTGGTATTTGAATACCATTGCTCATATTTTTATTTTCTATTATAAATAATTACCGTTAATCTAATGACTTATTTAACTAAAGTTCCTTCTTCTAAATAAAATGGATATACTAAATTATGTCTTGTATTGGTTGCTCTAATGGTATATTGTACTTCAATTAAAATTGATCCCGACTCATCTAAGGTAGAAAGGATAACATCATCGGGTTTAATTCGGGGTTCATAATAATAAATAGCAGTATATACCAAATCTTTAATATATGTTTTTAATGTTGTATCTATAGGTTCAAAAAGCAAAACGTCCAAATTACATCCATATTTAGGCTGCATAATGCGTTCGCCTACTCTTGTAGCTAAAAGTACCACAAGACTGTTTTTTATATCCTCCTCGTTGGAGATCAATTTTGATGTTTTTTCGGTTTTAGAAAATTGTGGAGGAAAACTCCATCCTGTTCCTAAAAATGAATTTATTTCACTCATTATTTATTTTAATTTAGTTGTTTTACCATATGTTTCCTGCTCCTGGTGTGTAACTGGTTGCGATAACACTGGTTGCATTTAAAATATCTGTTTTTAACATCCCTGCTACTTCGGTCATTGCTCCTTGTAATTGAATAGTACTTCCATTCAATTTTATTTGAGCCCCTTGGATTTCAACAGTACCCGGACTCATAATTTTTATGCCGGAAGACGAAATGGAAATTTCGTTTCCACCAGCATCTTGTAATTTTAGCCCACTAGATTCTAACGTAACTTTATTGCTGTTTAAATCCGATAGTTTAATTCCATTGGTATCTAGGGTTATTTTATTTCCATTCATATCTTCAATAAAAATGCCTTCTTCATCTTCACTAATAGTAACTTTATTCCCATTAGGAGTCTCTAATAAAATACTTTTTTTCCCATCATCAAATTCCAATTTTAGACTTTCACGGGTATAAATTCCTTTACAATTATTTTCCGATTCTGCTTGAATGGGAGGAGGTAGCGCACTACTATGAAGCATTCCTAATACAATAGGATAGTTTGCGTTATCGGAGATAAATCCAACAATAACTTCATCGTCTACTTCGGGTCTAAAGAATGTTCCTCTATTAGTTCCTGCATCTAATGTTGATACCCTTGCCCACAATGTATTTTCCGTTTCGGTAATTACCGGAAGTTTTATTTTAATTCTTCCTTCTCCAAGAGGGTCGTCTTCAATTTGAACCACAATTCCTATTTGTAATCCGGAAACTGCAGACATAATCCCATTTGCTTTGCAACTTTTTATATTATCATATTTTTCGACATATTTAACGGAGTCCAATCCAAACTGAATATGTGTTATCCACATGCCATCGTTAATGGAATGACTAACTCCTGAAACAAGTGCATTTCCATTAAAACGATTCCCAATACCACTAAGTTCAATGATATCACCCGGATTAATATCTGCTATTCCAACAGATTTTACGCGACCTTTAATTCTCGATAAATTATTTTTTAGAATATACGAATCAGTTAGATTTGAAATTTCGTTTTCTTCTTGCATAAGGGCATCAACATGAATTTTAAACTCTTCGTTCTGAAGAGAGGATGCAACATCCGATGTAGAAGTATTCCCTTGTGCTAAATTTAAATTCGAAGATGATTTTTCTACTTCTGTAATTTCTTGATTTGAATAATTCCAACAAGAAGATTTATAATTTTGAAAAGATGTTCGTCCGTCCATTTCTGCTTCTAATTCTAAAATAGAAGTTCCGTATGTGAGTGTAACTTTTGGTTCCGCTGTTAAATCGGGCTTTTTAATAATAATTTGGTCATCGTTTGTAAATACAAGTTGCGCATTGGCTTCCGCCCGCATATTAATAAAATCCCAGTCACTGCAGTTGTATTGTGTAACAGATTCATGTCGGATGTTGTTTGCTTCAATATTTTTATTCCATGCATATTTATTAATAATCTCTTCAAAAATTTCGCTATCGGTTAAATCATTAAAAATTTTTGTATTTCTGACCATGGTACTTCGATATATTTTATTTTTTAAAATAACATATAAAGAAGAACCTCCGTTTTCGAGTATTTTAATTCCATGTTGAACAACCACACCTTTAAAAATGGTCAAATTTTGTCCCTGATATCCGGCTTGAATTTCAACATTTTTACCAATCATAAAATCATCTGTATTGCTTGCTTCAAAATCTTGTGTTGAAACATTTCCATCAAGCAAATTGATTTCAGCATGACTTATTTTATTATACTCTTTATTCACAATAATATTCAATATTCTGTATGAAGAATTAATTTCAACTCCATCAACATAAATACTGTATGTAGGAATGTTTGTAGAGGCGGATGTTGGTATAATTGGCATTTTTTTTATTTACTTAAAGGGGGAAATAATAATTCTGTCCCGGTATCCACTTTTCGAAAATTATTTAAATCGTTTATTCTAGCTATATCTAAATAATAATCATTCGATTTATAAATGTTATGAGCCATACCAATTATGTTTTGGCTTTGTTTAACAACTCGTTTATGTGTCATATCAGGTGAGCATTTGCTGTTAATCATTTCGCTCAATTCCTGATCTATGGCACTGGCAAAAGTACAGTCAACCTTTGCACGAATTGGTTTTCCGGCCGGAGTAAAAAGATTATAAGTAATGTTTACACTTTTAAGAACACATTTTAGTAATACAGCACCATATTTAACCATTACATAATCGGGTTGATGTTCTTCGGATTTATAATGATAAACTACATTTAAAAATTTTGCAACGTCTTCAGCAACATCTTTAACGGGTTCACCGGTAGCACCTGTTCCGTCTATTACAAAATTTATGGTGTAGTTCTGAGGTTTAATACTTACAAAGTTCATTTCGCTGGTAGTAGATCCGGGTGCCTGTTTTTCGGAACGTTCAACCTGAAGCCCCAAAGAAATAGAACTAGGATTAAACATTACAGCATACTCACCCGCTTCACTATCTTCTTCTGTAAATGCAGCATCTTTGTATGCTTTAAATGTAAGTTTGGTTAGTTTTCCGGTAAAAATATCATCTAAAATACTCATCGCTCATTTTTATTTTTAATAATTTTTGAAAATTCATCGATTATTTTTTGAATCTCTGCATTTCCATTAACAGGAGTCGTATTTTGCTGTCGAATCGTTTTTTCGGTAACTTCTGCTCGTATAATAAGTTCGTTTATTTGAATCGGCATATTTTTTATTTCATTTAAAATAAACTTAATGGTTTTGCATATTGATATACCAGTTCTAATGTTTCCACAACAACTGAATTTTCTTGTGCTTTTAAATCGGTAGCATGTATTTTAACTGGATATGCTCCATAGAAGCACCAATTTTTTACAGGCACATGCGATTCATTCAGTAAAGAAACAATAATCGTACAAGGCGTAAATTCCATATTATAAATGGCATCCTCTGCCCATTTAGAAATAATGGAGGGCAGAGGAGATAAAGCACGTTTAAGAACTAAATTCGGAAATTTTGCTTTTAGCGGCAACTTATGACTATATCTGTTTTCACCTCCTTCGGGAAGTTCTTCAATCGTCATTTCTGCCGACAAGCCTGTTACCTCATGAAAACGGGAATCAATTTCAGCGCCGAATAGTTCAATAAATGTTACTTTAAAATGAAATCCTACTAACGGATATTTTTCAAAGAAAGCCATTTAAAGAAGTTATGAACGTTCAACGGATATTCCTTCATGAGCTAGTTCCAATGTTTCAATAGAAACTTCATTTCCTGTTGCTTTTAAAGATCCTCCATCTACTTTTACAGGGAATGCATTCCGTACTTTCCATGTTATAACAGGTTCATGTTTTTCATTTAACAATGAAATGGTGATATCTCTTCGTTCAATGGTATTTAGTTGGTGTGTATTCCACCATTGAAAAAATTCGTTGTCGCCTTGTGTAGCTCCGCGTTTAAGGGTAATATTTCCGTATTTCTGTAAACCGGGCATTTTAATGTTCGAGTAATCGGGACTTAAGCCGTCGCGATATTCAATAACCTGCGTTTCTACATTTAAACCGGAAACTTCCGAAAAGCTTATATTAGTGCCACCCCATTCAACTCTGAAATGAAAAACTGGTAATGGATATTTTGTTGCCATATATTTTTATATTTAATTTGATTAGTAATTAGGGTTAATTAAGATTCTTGTAATTTATGTGAAAAACGTAAAATAATAAATTCGGCAGGTCTTACCGCAGCCATTCCGATTTCAATGATCATGCGTCCTTCCAAAATATCCTGTGCTGTCATAGTTAATCCAAGACCTACATTTACATAATAGGCATGTTCTGGTTTAGCTCCGGCAAGCGCACCTCTTCTCCATAAATTATTTAAGAAGCTATCTAGTTGCCCACGAACTCTTGTCCATGTATTGGCATCATTGGGTTCGAAAACAGCCCATCCGGTTGATTTTTTTGAACTTTCTTCCACAAAATTAAAGAAACGACGAACAGGAACATAACGCCATTCATTGTCGTTACCGGCTAATGTTCTAGAACCCCATACCATAATCCCTTTTCCGGTAAACGTGCGTATTGCATTAATAGATTTTCCGGCATTGGGATCTACATTCATATTTTCTTGTATGGAGTCATTTATAAATTCGGATACACTATTAACAGAATTGATGCTAACATTCGCAGGTGCTTTCCATACACCACGGTCGCGGTCAACAGCTGAATATATACCTGCAATAGCTCCACTTGGAGGGAGTAAAGTTGCTTTTGAATTAAGAACACTCAAGATGTTATTATAAAAAGGAATGTACGGAATAATTGCTTTTTCATAAGTATCTTCATAACCGTTCCCTGTTTGCTGAATTAATGAAAGACTATTTTTTAATGCATTAAAAACGTCTATTTCCGTTTTACCTGCTAGAGGGTCGGTTGTTGGAGCGGTGTAGGAGCTAAAATCAAAAGAATCACTCTCAAATTTTGTTTTGTATGTATTATAGTTTGTTGTATTTAAAAAAACGAGTTTATCCAATATTTTTGATGTAAGAATATTGGTTGAAACAATGTTTTCTGCTGATGCTAAAAAATCACTATTTGTTATAAGTTTTGTTTTTACTGCAGTATCTGTATTATTTGACAACAATCCATCTATTTGCAATAAGATATTCCATAATCTCAGAACTTTGTCGGTTGCCGATAATGCTTTAAAGTCGCTTTCGTTTAATAAAGCAGTAACGTTAGCATTAAATACCGTTTCTATATTATTATTATCGGTTATTACTTTTTCAAGTGAAGCAATTCGGTCTTTTATTTTTACTCCATTCTCGTCAACATCGGTATCTGTTAAATAATTCTTAATGGTTATTTTAGCATTTATATCTTCAAAATGAA
>DAOLWT010000119.1:0-6934 GCA_035421345.1 Bacteroidales bacterium | reverse complement strand
ATTGTAAAATTTAAAATATCCGTTGGACTATTTTAAATTTACAATTGGTATAACACCCGATTTACCTATAAATTTTAAAGAATCGGAATTCCAGTAACATGACATATATTTTTCCAGATTTCCTTCATTCCAATCATTTTTTTGTTTATTCATGGCATTAAGAATAGCATTTTCATCGGCGGGTTTAATTTGTGAAAAAGAGAGAAAAGATGTTGTAATACATAACAACCATAGCAAAACAAATTGTTTCATAGGAATATTTTTTACAAACATACTAAAAATGACAGGATATTATTGAACCAGTAATTTATATTTATATGTTTCATCGAGCGATGATACAACTACATAATAAAACCCACTATAAAATAAATTATCAATAGGAATAAAGTCTTCTCCTTTCACAATTATTTCTTCTACTTTTTTACCCGAAATATGATAAAACGAAACGGTATATTCAAGGCTATTTAATCCTTTTATTTGTATCGATTCTCCACGTAAAACCGGATTAGGAGCTATTGAAATATTATTCGTTTTATTCGTTACGTTAACCACTCTTATGGGAGAATATGCAAAATCGCCATTAAAATCGGTTTGTTTAATTCGATAATAGGACACCCCTTGAAGCGGATTATTATCTGCATATTGATATGTTTCCGGCATGTTACTATTACCGGCTCCATCAACATTTCCGATAGAAATAAAAGATAATCCGTCAACAGATTTTTCTACAGAAAAATAATCGTTATTTGTTTCCGATGCAGTTTCCCAAGAAACATCTACCCTATTTTCGTTATAGGTAGCATTAAACTTAATGAATTCAACGGGAAGTACATCCCTATTACGTAACATAAAATCAAAACTATTTAAAATAGCCAGCTCATAGCCAAGCCACCAGGTATTCATTGTTCTTACATCTCCAAAGAAATATGCCCAACTATGTCCTGTTGACAAGGAACCATCAATATTTACAGTACCTCCCTCAAAATTTGAATCATCCCAATATAACTGACATTGACCGGTAGAAGGTCTTATCCGGGTAACTATATATCCATTTTCGTGTGTTTCCGGATCATATAAAGGAAGGTGTGTTGTTCCGCATGCAAAACTTGAAGTTGCCGTTACCGTTACATTACCTAAAACATAATTACCAAATCCATCTTTTTCGTCCCATATAATTGTATCCAATCCGGCATTAACATTTTCCACAATAACTACATCTTCCGTTCCCGGCTGGTATCCGGGATTACCATCAATATCGATTATCAATTGCACTATACCCGGTTGATTTATATTTACTGTAAATATGACCGGTTCTTTATAAAAAGGAGTATCTGCCAACATTAAATTATCAACAATAAACGGAAGTTCCCCTGATGGGTATGCGTTTTCATCGGGATTGTTTAAAAAGATTTTATATTGTGGACGCGTATGATTGCCCGCTACCGATTTTCTGTTTTCATTATTTCCTCCCGGTGTATTTCCCGGGCCTGTATTATTGCATGCAATTGTAAAACCATACGCTAATATTCCGTTAAAGTTAACTTCGGTTACATACCCATCATCGGATAATACATACATTTTTGCATCAAATCCATTATCGAACGATCGGGTACTTATATCCCAATTATACGACCATAATCTTCCGGGTAACTTCGCACCACTTGAACTAACAACAGTTAAATCGAAATAATCTAAATGATAGGTTCCTTGTGTGGTATCCGTATTAAATTCAATATAAAAATCGCCTGTTGTTGTCGGAGTATATGAAAAAGGACTATACCCATTGGCAGGAACACCCGATATTTTAGGTCCTGCTACTGCTTGTGTATAGTTTTCAATATATCCTTTACCTGCAGAAGTAGGTATGCTTGTACTTGCATAAACAATAGTTCCAGCCGGATTTTTTATTCGAAAACGTGTTTTACTATTATTAATACCTGTTTTTACGATATGTCTGAATCCAAAATAGACGGTCTCGCTCGTACTTGATATATGAAAATATAATCGGTTGTATGGATCGGTATTATAATAAGCTGCAAAAGGTCTTTTCATATCGTAAATCTCCAAATTTCCAAAGCTTCCAGAGGTGGGCATCAATTCTTTGGTTCCTTCTGCAAATAAATTGTAATTAAATAAAATAATTATAAAAATCGGAAGAAGTTTTATTCGACGAAATACTATGTGTAAATAGTGTTCCATAGCTTGCTATTTACTCAAATATACAACTTTTTGAAAAAAAAATCAACAAGCAAAAATATGGAATAAGCTAAATTTCAATCTCTAGTAAACGCATTATCGATTTTCATCGACATAATATTAATTTTATTAGATTAAAACTTTAGTAATTATTAAAAAGAATCAATAAAAATTACCAATCGGGGAATGTTTGATTTATATCTCTTCTCTCTTTTTTGGTAGGACGGCCGGTGCCTCTTTCTCTTTTTACAAAGAAAACATCTTTTTTTATTTCGAGCTTTTTATATTCTTCAGGGCTAGTCATATCAAGCATAAAGTCGGGAACGAGCTTTGCCGAGAGTCTGTTTGCTGTTAATTTTAATACTTTTACGGTTTTAATTATTAGACCGAACCTTACTTGGATAATTAACCCTTCTTTCATTTCGTACGATGGTTTAACGGGAATATTATTTACCCATACTTTTCCGTTTCTACACGTATCGGCAGCAAGGGAACGAGTTTTAAACAAACGGACTGCCCAAAGCCATTTATCTATTCGAATCACTTCAATCATTATTTTTGTCTGAAAAATATCTGAATAGGAACGCCGGTAAAGTTAAATTTTTCGCGAAGTTTATTCTCAATAAATCTTTTATAAGGGTCTCTAATATATTGAGGAAGGTTGCAGAAAAAAGCAAAACTAGGTGCATGGGTAGGCAACTGCGTAATAAATTTTATTTTAATATATTTCCCTTTAACGGCAGGTGGCGGATTATTTAGAATAATAGGAAGCATGACGTCATTTAAACGAGAGGTTGTAATTTTTTGTATCCTGTTTTGATATACCTGATTTGCTTCTTCTAATGCTTTAAATATACGTTGTTTGTTGATAGCTGAAATAAAAAGTATCGGGAGATCGGTAAAAGGTTGCATTTGTTTTTTTATAATTTCTTCAAATTGCTTAGCCGTATTGGTTTGTTTTTCAATTAAGTCCCATTTATTAACTAAAATAACCAATCCCTTTCTGTTTTTTTCTATTAGTTTAATAATATTTAGATCTTGTGATTCTACACCGGCTGTGGCATCAATCATCATTAAACAAACATCTGCGTTTTCGATAGCCCTTATGGAACGCATTACCGAATAAAACTCTAAATCTTCGTGAACTTTGGCTTTTTTTCGGAGCCCGGCAGTATCTACCAGCATAAAATCGAGTCCAAAACGGGAATATCGGGTATATATCGAATCGCGGGTTGTTCCGGCAATTGGAGTTACAATATGTCTTTTTTCTTCGATTAGTGCATTGATTAAGGATGATTTCCCCACGTTCGGTCTGCCAACGATAGCGAATTTAGGTAAATCTATTGTTTCATCTTCGTCGGTATGATCAAATTCTTTCACTACCTCATCGAGCAGTTCACCTGTTCCCGACCCGCTAACAGCAGAAATACAATATACTTCCCCTAAACCTACTTTATAAAATTCGGCTGATTCGGGAATTCGAGCATTATTATCTACTTTATTTGCAACCAAAAACACTTTCTTTCCGGATCTCCTTAATAAGGCAGCTACTTCTTTATCGGTATCGGTTAATCCATCAACTACATCTAACATAAAAATAATTACTCTTGCTTCGTCTATTGCCAACTCTACTTGTTTTCGTATTTCTTCTTCAAAAATATCGTCCGAACCAACAATATAACCACCGGTATCAATTACGGAAAATTCTTTTCCGTTCCAATCTGTTTTAGCATAATGACGATCGCGTGTTACGCCACTAACAGCATCAACAATTGCCTGACGAGATTCTGCCAATCGATTAAAAAGAGTTGATTTCCCAACATTCGGTCTTCCAACTATTGCGACTATATTACTCATATTCCTTTATATTACAGGGTAACAAAAATACTTTTTTTTATAAATTAAAGCTGGATAAACCGAATTCGACTAGCCTAAATTTATTCTTTAACTAACGTAAAAGCTATTACGGTAAATCGTATCCAAACCTTTTTAGTTGGGTTTCGTTGTTTCTCCAGTCTTTATTCACCTTAACAAATATTTCCAAAAAAACTTTTTGTCCAATAAATGCTTCTATATCTTTTCGTGCCAAGGTGCCTATTTTTTTTAATGCCTCTCCTCTATTTCCAATTAATATCCCTTTTTGGGAATCGCGCGTTACATATATAATAGACCTAATTTTCACGATTGCTTTTTCTTCTTTGTATGATTCTATCTCTACTTCGGTGCAATATGGTATTTCTTGCGAATAATATAAAAATATTTTTTCGCGAATTATCTCCGATACAAAAAATTTCTGAGGTTTATCTGTTAATTCATCTTTCGAATAATAAGGCGGATTTTCGGGAAGTTTTTCGATTATGCTTTTTAAAATTCTATCTAAATTAAATTTATGTAATGCAGAAACAGGAATTATTTCAGCATTAGGTAATTTTTTAGCCCATTCGTTTATGCTATTTTCCACAATCGACTGTTCCGATAAATCTATTTTATTTAAAAGTAAAAACACCGGAATTTCCGCTTTTTGCAGGCGCTGCAATACTATATCGTTGTTAAATGTTTCATCAATAGAAGTAACAAATAGAAATATGTCGGCATCCTGAAAACTGCTTTCTACAAATTTCATCATCGATTCGTGCAATTTATAATGCGTTTCCAATATACCGGGGGTATCGGAAAAAACAATTTGATAGTCTTCTTCGTTCAGAATCCCCATAATACGATGACGCGTTGTTTGTGCCTTAGGGGTAATAATAGATAGCTTTTCGCCTACCATTGCATTCATTAAGGTTGACTTACCCACATTGGGGTTCCCAATAATATTTACAAAACCTGCTTTATGTGCCATAATTTAAAAAGATATGCAAAGATAATGAAAAAAGCAATGCAAGAAGTATGTTAACCGAATTAGCGGTGAGTGTAGTTAAAGCAATAGATTTTAGATAAACTCTTGCATGAATTAAATTTTTATTTAGCTTTATACCATATTATGTTTATATGAAAAAAATAAGAAACGCACTTATTACTACTTTTAAATGGTTCTTTGGAATTTTAGGAATCCTTTTATTAATTTTTGTTGTTTTAAGTTTTACCGATATTCCTTATTATGCTTATCATCGGTTAGGGACTTCTCATGCAAAAAATATTACAAAACCCGACTATATTATTGTTATGGGTGGAAGCGGTATGCCCAGCCCAGAAGGATTGATTCGTTGTTATTATGCAGCCGAAGCAGCCATTCAATTTAAAGAGGCCAAAATAATTATTGCACTTCCTTCTCAAATGACCGATAGTTTGAAACAAATTAAATTAATGTCGAAAGAACTAATAATAAGGGGGGTTGATTCATTGCGGATTATTTATGAAACGAAAGGGTTTAACACCCATTCGCAGGTTGAAAATATAAAAGAGTTGATTACTGGAGAAAACAATGAAATCCTTTTAATTACTTCGCCCGAGCATATGTATAGGTCGGCTAAAACCTTTCAAAAAGCGGGTTTCTTAAAGGTAAATGGAACAGCAGCATTCGAAAAGCCGGTAGATGAAATACTATTAAAGGATAAAGATAAGAGTACGAAACTGCAAGTAAAAAGTCCGGCATTTCGTTACAATATGTGGAGCTATATGAACTATGAATTACTCGTTTTACGAGAATATTCGGCTATTTTTTACTATAAAATTAAAGGATGGATATAACTGATTTTCATCACTTAACATAGTGCCCCCCTAAAATTATTATAAATAAATGTTTGGCTATATCATTATTTTTTTTTATTTTTGATAAATTTATTAAATTTTTTATTATAATTAATCATGAAAACAGGTACAGTAAAATTCTACAATGAGGCCAAAGGTTTTGGTTTTATTAAAATGGACGAATCAGGTGAAGAAATTTTTGTCCATGCAACAGGTGTAACTCAGCAAATCAGACAAGACGACAAAGTTTCGTTTGACGTAACTGAAGGTAAAAAAGGCCCCAATGCAGTTAATGTTAAGAAAATCTAATCCATTTTCACATAAAAAAAACCCATCGTAATCCGATGGGTTTTTTTATTATCTAAAATTTAAGAATATAAGCGTAAAAGACTTTTTATTTAATTATACCAGAATAAGCTTTTGCAATGATTATTTATTATTTTCAATAATAGCGATTTCCTTCCTTTTTTAAAATATTTCAACAATTTTATCTTAAAAAGCATATTTACCGATCTACAGAATATGTTTTTTCCACTTTTTATCGCATTAAAACCCTTTATTAAATAAATTTCGCAACTCAATTGAGGCGTTTTTTAAAAAAATACGGGGTTTCAGTTAAACAAATGCATAGTTTTATTAAACATAGATGGGTTTCGGTTAAACATATGAATAGTTTTATCAAACATGAGTGGGTTTCACTTAAACAAATGAATAGTTTTATCAAACATGAGTGGGTTTCACTAAAACATATGAATAGTTTTGTTAAACATGGGTGGGGTTCACTTAAACATATGAATAGTTTTGTTAAACATAGGTGGGTTTCACTTAAACATATGAATAGTTTTGTTAAACATAGGTGGGTTTCACTCAAACATATGAATAGTTTTGTTAAACATGGGTGGGTTTCTGTTTAGCAAATTTGAGATAAGACTCCTGTAAGAAATTATACCAATTGCCAGTAGTTCATTAATTAGAAATAATTATCTAACTTAAAAGGACAGTAAAGCCGAAATATCAAATTTCTAAGAAATTTATGCAAAAATAT
>DAOLWT010000118.1:2026-6935 GCA_035421345.1 Bacteroidales bacterium | reverse complement strand
CCGCAATAGTTTTCACTTTTTTTTGTCGTGTATAATTTTTAGAGAAAAGTTAGGTTTTTAATAAATTATTTTTCTTTAAAATAAATAATTTGTTATTAAATTAGTAAATGCACTAATTTTTTAGAAATATTAATTTTCTGTTTCGGGCTCTGCTTTTTTTACTTTTTGACTCTTTTTAGTTTTATTAATCTTAATTACTATTTCTTGTTTTTTAGTGTCAAAGCCTATATAAATAGTATCTCCTTCATTAATCTTGCTTTTAATAATTTCTTCTGCTAAGGGGTCTTCTATATATTTTTGAATTGCCCGTTTTAAAGGACGAGCACCAAATTGTTCATCCCAGCCTTTTTCAAGTATAAAATCTTTGGCTTCTACCGAAACGTCAATTTCATAGCCCATGCCTGCAATTCGTTTATAAAGGCCTTTCAATTCAATATCAATAATTTTATGAATATCTTCTCTTTTTAATGAGTCGAACATAACAACATCGTCAATTCTGTTTAAAAATTCGGGCGCAAATGCTTTACGTAAAGCATTCTCAATAACTCCTTTGGCATAATCGGAGGCATGTGTTTGTTTCGAATTGGTATTAAATCCAACTCCTTGTCCGAAATCTTTAAGCTGTCGAGAGCCTATATTCGAGGTCATTATAATAATGGTATTCTTAAAATCTATTCTTCTACCTAAGCTATCGGTTAAAAGTCCATCATCGAGTACTTGTAAAAGTAAATGGAATACATCCGGATGTGCTTTTTCAATTTCATCTAATAAAACCACCGAATAAGGCTTTCTTCTAACTTTTTCGGTAAGTTGTCCGCCTTCTTCATATCCTACATATCCCGGAGGAGCTCCTATTAAACGAGAAACAGCAAATTTTTCCATATATTCACTCATGTCGATACGAATTAATGCATCGTCGGAATCGAATAAATATTTAGATAGTACTTTCGCCAAGTGTGTTTTACCAACACCGGTAGGGCCTAGGAAAATAAATGTTCCAATGGGTTTATTCGGGTCTTTTAATCCTGCACGGTTTCTGCGAATACAACGGACTACTTTTTTTATAGGTTCATCTTGTCCAATAACGTTTCCAGCTAAATCGGTTTCCATAGAAAGTAATCTGTTGCTTTCGTCTTTAGCTATTCGTTTAATAGGAATGCCGGTCATCATGGCAACCACTTCCGATACATTTTCTTCGGAAACAATTTCTCTATTTATTTGTGATTCACTATCCCAGCGTTTTTTCTCTTTTTCCAATTCATCTTGCAGCTTACGTTCCATATCCCTGAATTTAGCTGCTTCTTCGTATTTCTGACTTTTAATAGCGGTTGTTTTCGAAAGTTTTACTTCTTCTATTTTGCTTTCTAAGTTTAGTATTTCAAGCGGAACATGAATATTGGTAATATGCACTCTTGCACCGGCTTCATCTAACGCATCAATGGCTTTGTCGGGCAAACAACGGTCGCTAATATAGCGCTGTGTTAAAGAAACACATGATTTAATAGCTTCTTCAGAATAAGTAACCAAGTGGTGGTCTTCGTATTTTGTTTTAATATTATTTAAGATGTCGATTGTTTCTTCCGGTGAAGTAGGGTCAACAATAATTTTCTGGAATCTTCTTTCTAAAGCGCCGTCTTTTTCAATATACTGTCGATATTCATCGAGTGTAGTTGCCCCAATACATTGAATGTCGCCGCGTGCTAAGGCTGGTTTAAACATGTTAGAAGCATCGAGCGAACCCGATGCGCCACCGGCACCTACAATGGTATGTATTTCATCAATAAAAAGAATAACATCTTGGTTTTTTTCCAATTCGTTTAATACCGCTTTCATGCGTTCTTCAAATTGTCCGCGGTATTTTGTTCCTGCTACTAACGAAGCTATATCGAGTGTTACAATTCGTTTGTTGAATAATGCGCGCGATACTTTTCGTTGAATAATACGTAAAGCAAGCCCTTCGGCAATAGCCGATTTACCAACACCCGGTTCACCAATTAAAATAGGGTTATTCTTTTTCCGTCGACTTAAAATTTGAGCTATACGTTCTAATTCTTTTTCTCTGCCAACAACAGGGTCTAATCTGTTTTCTTCGGCTAAACGAGTCAGGTCTCTTCCGAAGTTATCTAATACCGGTGTTTTCGATTTAGAATCGGCTTGTTTTTTATTAGCAGCACCACCAAACGGATTTGATTTGTCTTCCATATCTTCTTCGTCGTCGGAGCCGGTATTGTTTTGAGGTAAATCCCCTTTAATAGAGCCCATATCGGGCGATAAGGGGTTTTCGTTTAGAATGCTGAGTAATTCTTTTTTTACATCATCAAAAAAACACCTTGTTTGTTTAATACCTGTGTTGCAATATTATTATCATCTTTTAGGATAGATAATAATAAATGTTCTGTGCCAATAAGATCGCTTTTAAATAATTTAGCTTCTAAATAGGTTATTTTAAGAATCCGTTCGGCCTGTTTAACCAGTGGTATGTTTTCAATGTTCCGGGAATTGCCCGATGATAGTTTTAGGGATTGTTCAATTGTTTTTCTAACTTCTTGTAAATCTACTCCTAAATAATGAAGTATTTTTACTGCCAATCCTTCTCCTTCACGAATAATTCCGAGCAACAAATGTTCAACTCCTATCGATTCACTTTGAAGTCTTAATGCTTCTTCGCGACTATACGAGATAACATCTTTTACGCGTTGCGAAAATTTTGCTTCCATATTATTTTCCTTGTATATATCAAAATTAACTAAATCTCTAAATAAAATCAAATTTACTTATATTAAAATGCATAATAATGTATGCGTTTACATTTTTTTAACAAAAATTTGTTAGTATAAATAATGAAAATATTTCCTAAATTATTCAGTAAAAAAATGTACTTTCGTAAATTAATCATGGTTTAATCAAAAACCATGCTTTTTATTGATTTAACTGATAAAGGAGTAAAAATGGCAGAAGGTGAAAAAATTGTAAAGATAAATATTGAAGATCAAATGAAATCGGCCTACATTGACTATTCAATGTCGGTCATTGTGTCACGTGCACTCCCCGATGTTCGGGATGGTTTAAAGCCGGTACACAGAAGGGTATTATTCGGAATGCTTGAATTAGGTGTTTTGGCTAATAGGTCGTATAAAAAATCAGCTAGAATTGTTGGTGAAGTGCTCGGAAAGTATCATCCTCATGGTGATACCTCGGTTTATGATGCCATGGTTCGCATGGCCCAAGATTGGTCGTTACGATATCCCTTGGTTGATGGACAAGGTAACTTTGGATCCATAGATGGAGATAGTGCTGCGGCAATGCGTTACACCGAAGCTCGATTGAAAAAAATATCGGAAGAAATTGTGGCCGATATTGATAAAGATACCGTCGATTTTCAATTAAATTTCGATGATTCTTTAAAAGAACCGGTTGTTATGCCTTCTAGGATTCCTAACTTATTAATAAATGGAGCATCCGGTATTGCTGTGGGAATGGCTACGAATATGCCACCGCATAATATTGGAGAAGTAATAGACGGAACCATTGCGTATATTGATAACAACGAAATTACCATCCCCGAATTAATGAAATTTGTGAAAGCCCCCGATTTTCCTACGGGAGGTATTATATATGGATATGATGGTGTTCGGGAAGCTTTTGAAACCGGAAGAGGTCGTATCGTAATAAGAGGGGTATCTACAATAGAACCTACTGAACACGGAAGAGAACGGATTATTGTAACATCTATTCCTTATCAGGTGAATAAAGCGGAAATGATTAAGAAAACAGCCGATTTAGTTAATGATAAGAAAATAGAAGGTATTTCCGATATTCGCGATGAGTCCGATAGAAGCGGTATGCGCATTGTTTACGAACTTAAAAAAGATGCTGTTTCTAATGTGGTATTAAACAACTTATATCAATTTACGGCACTGCAATCGTCTTTTAGTGTTAATAATGTGGCATTGGTTCATGGAAGACCTATGACATTAAACTTAAAAGACATGATTACCCATTTTGTGAATCACCGTCACGAAGTGGTTATTAGAAGAACTAAATTTGAACTCGCTGAAGCAGAAAAAAGAGCTCATATCCTTGAGGGTTTATTAATCGCAATAGATCATTTAGATGAGGTTATTCAGCTTATTCGTTCTTCTAAAAACCCCGACGAAGCGAGAGCCGGTTTAATGGAGAAATTTAATCTGTCGGAATTGCAAGCAAAAGCGATTTTAGCTATGCGTTTGCAACAACTTACCGGATTAGAACGCGATAAATTAAAACAAGAATACGATGAATTATTAAAACTAATTGCTCATCTTAAAAATATTTTGTCGGACGAAAACCTTTGCAAACAAATAATTAAAGATGAATTATTAGAAATTAAAGAGAAATATAACGATAAACCGCGTACCGAAATAGAATATGCAGCGAACGATTTTAGAATAGAAGATACAATTGCCGACGATAGTGTTGTTATTACGATTTCGCATTTAGGATATATTAAAAGAACCTTGTTAAGCGAATACCGTGTTCAAAGCAGGGGAGGTATAGGCTCTAAAGGAACCGATATTAGAGATGAAGATTATATTGAACATTTATATATTGCTACCTTACACGAGTATATGCTGTTCTTTACCGAAAAAGGAAAATGTTTCTGGTTGCGTGTTTTCGAAATTCCTGAAGGAACGAAAGCTTCTAAAGGTAGAGCTATTCAGAATATGATTAATATTCCGCCCGACGATAAAATTAAAGCGTTTATTAATGTTAAGAGTATTGAAAAAGAAGAATATCTAAATAATAATTTTATTATTCTTTGTACTAAAAAAGGAATTATTAAAAAAACATCGCTCGAAGCGTATTCAAGACCAAGAGCGAATGGTATTATTGCAATAAATATTAAAGAAGACGACCATTTGTTGGCAGC
>DAOLWT010000118.1:0-1926 GCA_035421345.1 Bacteroidales bacterium | reverse complement strand
AAAACAGGTAAATTAGTTGCCTTAAAAGAGGTGTTAGATACCGATGATTTAATGATTGTTAATAAATCGGGTATTGTTATTCGTATTAATGTAAACCTATTGCGTGTTATGGGAAGGGCTACGCAAGGAGTAAGACTCATTAAAATTAGAGAAGACGACTCTATTGCCTCTGTAACACCTATAGAAGAAGAAAAGGGAAATGGCGTTACCGATCCTGTTAGCGAATCGTTTATAGCCGATCAAACAGAAGTTGATGATACTGCTGTAGTTGATGATGTTGAGGAAATAGATGATACGGTAGTAAGTGATGATGTAGATGAAAAAGAGGATTTAGATGAAAACAAGGAAAAAGAAAAAGAATAAAAAGTATAATATTTCTTAACTTTTGCGGTTTTTATTTTAGAATTTAAATGAAATGTATAATTTTGTTAAATATTTAAAGTGTTAAAAAAAAAATAATTAATAATATGAAAAAAATAGTTTTTTTATTGGCAATGACTTTTATAATTAACATTGCCTATTCTCAGAAAAGTGTAAATAGTGCTGCTTCAAGTATGAATAAAGGACTACTTGATAAAGCAAAAGGTTTAATAGATTTAGCTATTACCGAACCAGAAGCAAAAGATTTACCTAAAACATGGAAAACCCGTGGGGATATTTATTTAAAAATCCACCAGTCAACCGAAGCAAATTATAAGAATTTAGATACCAATGCATTAGTTGTTTCTTATAATTCTTTTTTAAAAGCAATGGAACTCGATACTAAAAATGAAATTGCTAAAAGCATTACCTTAACAATGCTTCAAGTAAAACAAGCATTTTATGATAAAGGGGTCGATTTTTATAATGAAGCAAATTATAAAAAGGCCATGGAGTTTTTCGAAAAAACGGTAGAAGTTGATAGTAAAATGGGAAATGTTGATTCGTTATCATTATACAATGCTGCTTTATGTGCGGAATATGCAGGTATATTTAAAAATGCCGAAGAAAGCTATAAAAAATTGATTGCTATGAAGTATCAAAAAGCAAATATCTATTCCAATTTAGCAGGTGTTTACAGAAACTTATTCATGGAAGATAATCCATACAAAAAAATAGATATTGGTAGCGATACAAACGAAATTGTTAAATTAGTAGGAAAACCTGATAAAGTAAGTAAAACTAAAATTAATACAACAACTTATTTAGATTGGACTTATAAATCGAAATTAAAACTTTTGTTCGAGTATGGTAAATTAGCGTATTATAATACCGATTCAGTTACTTCAAATTTAGCATCATACAATAAAGGAATGGAAGTAATAGAACAAGGCTTAAAGATTTTCCCAAACGATAACGATATTTATATTGCCAAAGCAAATTTAAGTTTAACTGCCGGTAAATTCGATATTGCAAAAGAAGCATTAGAAACATTAAAACAAAACGATCCAAGCAATCCCGATGTTCATTATGCAATTGGAAATGCTTATTTCGATCAATATAACAATGAATCTATAAATGTTGATAGCAGATTAAAAGCATACGAAGAATCGGTAAAAGCATTAAAAAAATCAATTGAATTAAAATCAGATTATTTTGAAGCAGTATATATGTTAGGAGCAATCTTTTTTAATGAAGCAATTCGTTTAGAGCAAGAATCGGAAGGTTATTTAAGCGATATGAAAAAATATAATGCAACCAAGGCTAAATTTGATGTTTTATATAACGATGCAAGCACATATTTAGAAAAAGCAGATGTTATAAAACCAAATGATTATAATACATTAATTGCGTTAAGAAAATTATATTCCAGATTAAATTTAAACGATAAATATAATGCTGTTAACGAAAAGTTAAAATCAATGAATTAATAAATTGAATTTTAGTTAAAAAAAAGGGGATACTTAAATAATTAAAAAGTATCCCTTTTTTTATGTTTAAATTTTC
>DAOLWT010000117.1:0-6960 GCA_035421345.1 Bacteroidales bacterium | reverse complement strand
GATTAGAATACCATGTTTTTTAATCAACGTGAAGAATGGCATTCAGGAAATTTTGTAACAAAACAAGGTTCTGATTTGTGCAGATAGCTTGTGCTAAGAAAACGCAATAAAAGAATTCAATTTTTCTAAAATGAAGAGTTTCGGTTTCGGGGAGAAAACAGAACCGTAGTTTTTAAGAAATTTCCTGACAGCCTAGATTTTTTTGTAACTTTTTTCATCAATGGAAAAAAGTTAAAATAAAAAACCTTCTTCCTTTTATATAACGTCATTACATATTGATTTTTTTGAAAATTATTAAACCTCAGTGTGACAAACTAAGAAAAGCACTTATTCACTTGTTCTCTGTGAACCTCCGTGACTTCTCTGTGAACTCATCTCTAAATCAATGATTATTGATTGATTGATTAGAACACCCTATTTTTGCATAAATTTCTTAGAAATTTGATTTTTCCTAATTAATGAACTACTTACAATTGGTATAATTCGCTAAACGCAATCCATGCCATTAATCCGGTTCCGGTTTTTAAACTATCCTCATCCACATTAAAAGTAGAGGTATGCAGATTTGAAGTAATATTTTTTGATTCATTACGTATACCTAGTCGGTAAAATACAGAAGGGACTTTTTGAGCAAAATAGGCGAAATCCTCGGCTGTCATACGCATGTCTAGAGATAAAACATGTTCTTTTCCTAAAAATTCTTCTGCCATTTTTTTAACTTTAGAAGTCATTCTTTCATCATTCACCAATGTTGGATATCCTTTATCAATAACTACCTTCCCGTTTCCTTTCATCGATTTTGCGACAGTAGTCGATATGGTATTAATTAGTTGATGTGCTTTAATTCTCCATTCTTCATCAAACGTTCGAATGGTTCCTTCTATTTTTACTTCATCGGGAATAATATTCGTCTTCCCTTCACCTATAATTTTCCCAAAAGCAAGCACCGAAGGCGTATCCGAAGGTTTATGTTTATTAAACTCATTTTGTAATTCAATTAATAAATGAGATGCTATTAACAAGGGGTTATTATATAATTCGGGAGTAGCTGCGTGTCCGCCTTTTCCCTGAATAGTTATATAAATTTCATCGGTCGAAGCCATGTATTTCCCTGCTTTTAATCCTACTTTACCTACTTCCAGCTCTGGCAATACGTGTTGTCCGAATACATGTGTTACGCTAGGGTTTTCCATTACCCCTTCATCAATCATAACACGAGCTCCTCCGGGAAATTTTTCTTCCGAAGGTTGAAAAAATAATTTAATACTTCCGTTAAATTCGTTTTTTATTTCGTTTAATATTTTAGCTGCTCCTAGCAAACACGCCATATGCACATCATGTCCGCACGCATGCATTACGCCCTCATTTTTCGATTTATAATCTACTTGATTTGCCTCATGAATAGGCAATGCATCCATATCGGCACGGAGTGCAATTACTTTCGATTTAGGATTATTTCCGGAAATAATTCCTACGATACCTGTTTTGGCAACGCCCGACTTATAAGTTATTCCGTATTCTTTTAATTTTCCTATAATAAAATCGGCTGTTTTATATTCATTGCTTCCTGTTTCGGGTATAGTATGAAGATAACGGCGAATAGCTACTATTTCTTGAAAATATGCTTCTGTAAGCAATTTTATTTTTTCTTTCATGAAGATAAATTCTATATTTTAAAAATCAAGGCTTAAAGAAAGATAGAATACCCTAGGCTGAACAACACCATCGTCGATTCCCCAAGCCCAATCGGCTCTTAAAAAATATCCAAAAACGCGTGTCCGTAAGCCCCACCCATAGCCTGCAACGATAGGTTCTTTTTGTGTTACAATATTTACAGTAATGGGGCCATTGCTAAATGTACTGGTATATAAAGAGTTCTTATCCGAATACGGATTACTTCCCGTCCATGCTGTTCCCACATCAAAAAAACCAATAACTTGAAAATTATTAAAAAAGTCTGATTTTAGAGGACGACTGCTAAAATATCGAATAAAAGGAAAACGTAGTTCGGAGCTTAACAAAGCAAAACTATTGCCGTTTCGAATATTTTGTTTAAATCCGCGCATATTGGTTGCCAATGTTTGGTATGCGTAATTTTGATTGGTAGCTACATTGGTTAAAGTATCAAATTTAGGGAAAAGCCAATTATCTACACCTCCCATATAGTAAATCAATTTCTGTGAACCAAAAGAGGTACTAACAGCAAAGCGATTTGCCCAAATAAAGGTGCGACTAATTTTTTGATAATTCCGAATATCGAACCCAATTACATTGAGTTGCTTATTTTTCTGATTAATCTGTCGATATGCCTCTGCAAATAGCTTCCAACGGGTTCCGTAATATAAATTGAGTCCTTTATTTCTAGTATTATCAAAGGTAAGTTCTGCTTTAAGTCCAGTGCTATATCGATATTTATTTTCTTGTAATAAATTAGCATAATCAATGGATGTAAATACTTCGCGGTCGTTGCGAACCAAAGCGGTTCCTTTAAGTGCCAGCACCTGATTAAATGGCCATTTTAACATATACAAAAGCTCATTCGAAGTTTGTTTAATAACCGCATTCGAATAAATATTTTTAAACGACTGTCTATGATAAAGTATTTGTTTATCTAATCGTTTTTTTTGATTTTCGAAACTTAAAATATATTCGGTATTATCCATATCGGCCGATAATTTAACCCCTCCTATTATTTTGTAATCTTCTAATAAATCTTTCACGCCCACTTTAAATAACGCATTTATACCCGGATTATTAAAAATCGGCATCCCCACATTGGTGAATAACTGATAGGTATTATTCAGGTAGCTGAAATCTACTTGTCCAACTAATTGGTCTAACATATATTCTACATCATAATTCCTTTGTTTAGGTAGTGTAAAATCGGATGTTGATGTAATTTTATTTTTAATGGTATTGATATTTTTATTTGCAGAATCTTTTCTTTCTGTATTGTCATTAAATGAATAATTATCGATATCTATTGTTTTTCTTTTGGGCATAGAATCGTTGGTATGAACAAAAACAAATCGTTTACTTTTTTCTTTCTTTATTTCTTTTGGAGGCAATATCTTTTCATCAGGGGAAGCAATCTCTGTTATTATTTTTCTTTCTTCTTGTTTTTTAATGAAGGCATCCATGTATGGAGTACTAATCATTTCTTTCTTTTCAAGCTTTTCGGTGGAAGCCATTTCACCAAAATAAATATGATTAGACCCCTTATAATAAATTATTTCGGCACGTTTTTCTTTATCCGGGCATATATCGTATTGCAAAATATTCCGATTGTAATTCGTCTGTAAAAAAGAATTCATGAAATACCGATAGTGGGTAGTGGTATCAATAAAATGAATAGCACTATCGAGTTCACCGGTGAACCGATTTATAATTCCATTCCGGTCGCTCAAATAACTTATATAATTATTATTTATAACCAACGGGTTTGTTTCGTTTGCAAGTTCGGTATTCGTTAATCTTCTCAACAACTTTGTTTTTGAAGTATAATTGTATAAGAAAAGATCTTGTTTGGCATTTACAATGGTTATTGAATCTTTAGAAGAATTTTGAATTGTATCGTGGATTCTGTTTGAACTAAAAATAATATTTTTAGATTTATTTATAAAAACCGGATTGAAATCATCATAAATATCTTTTGTAATTTGCTCGTAAGTATGAGAGCCTAAATTATAAACAAAAATATCGGTTTGTCCGTTTAAAACAGCCGAAACTGCTAACATTTTCCCATCATCCGAATAGGAAAATGAAAGTATTTTTTGAAAATCGAAAAGTCTCTTTTTTTCAAATTTTTTATCATCAATGTTATAGTAATAAAGAAATATTTTTCCTTTTTTCTCTGTAATAATGGAAAGTCTTTTACTTGTAGGATGCCAAGCAAGAACAGGGACAGAATAATCGGTCTTTTCATCGATACGCTGACCTGATTTCATAATTCGTTTTGATTTCTTCTTTTCATTATTGTATAACCATACTTTATATTTTCCAATTTCATTGGTTATATAGGAAGAATAATAACCATCGGGGCTTATTTTAAATTGTTGGATAATTTTTTTATCTTTATTATTTTTAATTACTTCTTCCCCCTTAGGAAGTTCTTGCAATTTATCAAATTCATAATACCAATTATCATAATAAGCAAGCCATTCTCGGGTGAAATTTTTAAATGAAACGCCCAATACATATAAAAATCCACTTTCTACGCTTCTACTAATTTTGGTCATGTATAAAATATTGGCGATACGGTCTTCTCCATATTTATCTGCAATGTATTTCCATATAGAATGTCCGGCATATATGGCTTGTACGCCAGTAAGTTTATTAAATTTTTCGTAAGTTCCGTTTAACATGCCATCTTTAACATAATTATCTATTTCTATATTCCAATCTTCCGATAAATAAGAAATAAGCCCCTGTGTATACCAATCGGGCAAGGTAATTAATGTTGAATTTTTAACATTTGCCGTTATTTCTTGTCCGTATATAACTTCATTAATAAGCACTTTCGCTATTCCGGCTTTTATTTGACGTTTAAAATTTTCATGATTTCCGTCGTAATACAAAAAAACCTTGGAACCAACTATCTGAGTAACACCGCCAATATTATAGGGTTCGTCATTATTTAAATCAATATTACTTTCTTTAAGGTCGGATAAACGATTATAAATAATAAACTGTATCCTTCGTTCCAAATTATAATCTAATTTTTTTTCAATTGCTTGAATGTGCTCATCAGCATACTTGGCGAGGTAGATAGAGAGCGATTTTCCGTTTAAATAAAAATAGGTATCAAAACGATTAAACTTATAAAATGTCCAGAATTTATCGTTGAACTGAACTCGGTTTTTTCCAAAAGAAAGTTGAGAGCCATTGTAAAATTGGGCAAAAGAATATGGCATACTGATAAATAAAATCAATATCAATATCCATCTTTTAATTCTATTTTTAATATTTGTGTTCATAAAAGCGAAACAAAAAATAAACTGAGTAAATTCTAAAGCTATTATTTATAAAAATGAAATGCTAAGTTATAAAAAATAATTTCTCAGCCTATAAAAACATCGCATGTTTTTATCATACCTTTGCAAAAAATTTGATTTATGATTACGTTAAAAACTTTTATTTTTAATTCTTTTCAGGTAAACATGTATTTGTTATTTGATGAAACAAAAGAGTGTATTATAGTAGATGCGGCCTGTGATAGTAAACAAGAAAAAACAAAATTAACAAACTATATTTCCGAAAACCAACTAAAACCTGTTCAATTGGTAATAACCCACCCTCATATTGACCACGTTGTTGGAATGAAATTCATTTGTGATTATTATAAAATCCCCTTAACTATTCATAAAGAGGCATCGCCTCTATTTGTTGGAATGAGCGAATATGCTGCGTTGTTTGGTTTCAATGAATACGAAAATGTGGAACCTTCCCAATGGGTTACAGAAGAAGAAACAATTCAATTTGGTCATTCCGAACTAAATATACGATATACTCCTGGCCATGTTGATGGAAGTATGTGTTTATATGCCGCAAAAGAAGGATTTATAATTACCGGAGATGTATTATTTTACGAAAGTATTGGTCGAAGCGATTTACCTACAGGGAATAGTAATACGTTAATTACGAATATTAAAAACAAACTATTGGTATTACCCGACAATACAATTGTTTACCCGGGACATGGTCCTTCAACAACAATAGGAAATGAAAAGAGAAATAATCCTTATTTAGAATAACTCCAATTCGTTATTCCCAATTAACACTGTTTACTACTTCTTTTTCATCTATTAGGTTCATACATTTAAAATGTTCTTTCGGACATTTTTCAAACCCTAATTTGGAACATGGTCTACATGAAAGGTTCTTTATCTCCATAATTTTAGATTTATTTTCCGAACCTTTTTTATAATAGGGATACATGCCGAAAGCAGGAACCGTATTTCCCCAAATAGAAATTACAGGCTTATCTAATGCCGCAGCAATGTGCATAAGACCGGTATCGTTGGCAATTACTTGTTTGGCTTGTTTTAAAATAGAAGCCGATTGATTTAATGAAAAAAGTCCACAGGCATTATATACGTGGTCTCCTGCTATTTTTTTAATTATTTCGCCCGATTCCCTATTTTCATTTCCCCCAAGTAAAATAATCGGTTTTTTTAACTTAGCACAGATGGCGGTAACTTTGTGGTCGGGTAATCGTTTGGTAGCATGTTTTCCGCCTATAACAAAAGCAACAAAGCCATTACGATGTGTTTCCGGCAAATCTATTAACTTAACTTCTTCTTCGGGTGCAATAAAATAATCTAACCCATTTTGGTCGTTTACCACATGCAACGATTCTACCACTTTAAAATAGCGGTCAACAACATGTTGATTAGGCATTAAATCTATTTTCGTAGCTACATAAAAAGCCTTCCGAATATTTAATTTTTTTAATGAATTAAAAGGCCTGGCGAGCTTTAATACCGTTGATGTAGAACGAATGCTATTATGAAGGTCAACAATAAAATCATACTTTTCGTTTTTTAATTCGGGTATAATTGGCGTTACACTTTTCTTAATAGTATAAATTTTATCGATATACGGATTATTTTTTATAACCGGCAAATGCTGTTCTTTAGTTAAATAATGCAATTCTACTTCTTCCATTTGTTGCTTTAAACAACGAATAACGGGCGTAGTAAGAACCATATCGCCTATAGAACTAAATCGGATAATGAGTATTTTTTTCAACGCTTTTTTTTACAAAAATAAGAAATAAAATACCTTTTTAAAAAAATATTAAATAAGCCTATTTCATTTCACCCCCTAAAAGGCATTTAATTGTACAAATAAAGCTTTTATCTATCTCATCCATAACTCACGGATAATTTATCGATTAGAATACCATGTTTTTTAATCAAAGTGAAGAATGGCATTCAGGAAATTTTGATACAAAACAAG
>DAOLWT010000116.1:0-6969 GCA_035421345.1 Bacteroidales bacterium | reverse complement strand
CAAACTGGATTGATTTATTTGAATAGAAAGGAACTTTTTTATTTTCATCAATAACGCAATTGACCGCTTGAACGCCAACAATCTGACTGGTGGGGGTTACAAGCGGAGGGCACCCTGCAGCTACTCGAACAACAGGAACTAATTCAAGCGTACGAGGTAATAAGCTATCTAATTTGAGTTGTTTTAATTGAGAAAGCATGTTAGAATACATCCCTCCGGGTATTTCTGCTTTTTTAATACTTTCATCGGGTTCAGGATAATTAAAATATTTTTCAATTTCCTGAGTGGTTTCTAATAAATTTTCTTCTTTTTCTTCTTTTGTTTCTTGTATAGCAAGATCGAATAATTTATCAATTTCTTTCGGCAAAGTATAATTGGAAATATCAAATTCAATGGGGAATTGTTTGTAGCTATCGTGCTCCGCTAATTCTTTTCTTATTATTCGTAGCTCTTTAGCTATTTCAGCAACCGCTTTTTTATCTACTCCTGTATCAATATTTAATTTGTCGCAAAAGATTTGAATAATTTCGAAGGCAGGAGCTGCAGGTCCACCTGCAAATGAACCGATAGACGTATCAACAATATCTACCCCATTTAATATCGCCGTTAGGGTAGAAGCAAGTCCGTAACCGGGAGTACAATGTGTATGGAAGTCGATAGGAACCTTGGTGTTCTCTTTTAACAATTTTATAAGTCTTCCTGTTTTTAAAGGAGGAATTAATCCCGCCATATCTTTCACAGAAATCATGTCAGCCCCCATTTTCTCTAATTCTTTTGCTAAATTGAGAAAATAATCTTTCGTGAAAATACGAGCAGGCAAACGTTTCCCTTTAAGTAAGGCTTTAACACGTTCTTTGGTAGAAAATTTTGGATCTACTGTATAGCAAACAGTGCAATCGGCAATTCCTCCGTTTTCTTTAACAAATTTAATGGTTGATTTAATATTATCCATATCATTTAACGCATCAAATATTCGCATAATATCGATGCCCGATTTTATTGCATTTCGGTTAAACCCTTCAATAACATCATCGGGATATGGATTATAGCCAAACAAATTTCTTCCTCTGGAAAGTGCAGTTAGTTTAGAGGTGTCTCCAATTGCTTGTTTTATTTTTTCGAGACGGGTCCATGGATTTTCATTTAAAAAACGCATTACTGAGTCGGGAACAGCTCCACCCCATACTTCCATGGCATAAAAATGAGCATTTTTATAAAAGGGCAATACACGATCAATTTGTTCTTGATTCATGCGGGTTGCAAATAAGGATTGATGACCGTCGCGAAGCGTTAAATCGCGTATTTTTAGTTGTTGTTTCATTATAAAATCTCTCTTTTATTATTTACTAAGTTTCTTGTTTGTAACAATATAATGCAAAAGTAATAATAAATATAATGAGAATATATATTTACTGTTAAATTATCATAATAAACACATATAAATAAAGGGTAATTAATTATTAATTAGAAATAAATTATTTACTTTCGTTAGAATATTTTAAATAAAAAGCCATGAAAATAAATTTTTTGTCAGCAGTTCTATTTATAAGTTTTGGTATCATTATAAATGGGTGTGGTAATAATACTAAAAAAATAAATAATATGGATTCAACAAGTAATGATACTTCTGTTATGCAAAAGAAAATAGCACAATTTGCAAAGGTTGATTTAAAAACCGATCTAAGTAAACTTACTGAAAACGAAAAAAAAATGATTCCTGTTTTAATAGAAATTGCCAAGCTAATGGATGATATCTTTTGGATACAGACTTTTGAAGACAAAGATTCGCTTTTTTCTAGCATTAAAGATGAAAATACTAGAAAATTCGTTGAAATAAATTATGGTCCTTGGGAAAGGTTAAATGCAAATGCAGCAATTATTAGTGGAATAGGACCCAAGCCTGCAGGAGCTAATTTTTACCCAAAAGATATGATAAAAGAGGAATTCGAAAAATTATCAGACAAAAATAAAACAAGCCTTTATACTCTTATAAGAAGAGACGCCGAAGGGAAATTAAAAGTAATATGGTATCATGAAGCATTTAAAGAAAAAGTGAACAAAGCATCCGAACTTTTAATAAAAGCAGCTGAATTAGCGGAAGATGCAGGACTTAAAAAATATTTTGAATTACGTGCAAAAGCGATTCTCACAGACGATTATTATGAAAGTGATATAGCCTGGATGGATATGAAAACAAATACGATCGATTTTGTAGTTGGTCCTATTGAAAATTATGAAGACGGCCTCTATGAGTATAAAGCAGCGCAAGAAGCCGCTATCTTAGTTAAAGATAAAGAATGGAGTAAAAAATTAGAAAAATTTATTTCGATTTTACCCGATTTACAGAAAAAATTACCTGTGGATAAAAAATATAAAACAGAAATTCCAGGAGCTAGCTCCGATATGGCTGTTTACGATATTATTTACTATGCTGGCGATGCTAATTCTGGAGGGAAAACAATCGCGATTAATTTGCCGAACGATGAAAAAGTTCAAGAAAAAAAAGGATCCCGTCGTTTACAGCTGAAGAATGCAATGAAAGCCAAATTCGATAATATATTATTGCCTATTGCAGAGCAGCTTATTGACTCAAACCAATTAACCTTTGTAAAATTTGATGCTTTTTTTAATAATACCATGTTTCATGAAGTTGCTCACGGAATAGGAATTAAAAACACAATTAATGGAAAAGGGACTGTTAGAAAAGCAATGAAAGATATTTCTTCTGCTTTTGAAGAAGCGAAAGCCGATGTATTGGGATTGTTTCTTGTTGAAAAATTAATTGAGGAAAAACAAATAACGGAAACTACCATAAAAGAGAGTTATACAACATATATGGCAGGTTTAATACGTTCTGTTCGCTTTGGTGCCACTGAAGCTCATGGAAAAGCGAATATGATGTGTTTTAATTATTTTGAAGAAATGGGCGCGTTTAAATCGGAAAACGGAAAATACAAAGTAGATATTGAAAAAATGAAAATTGCAATTGAAAAATGGGCTGATAAAATACTCGTATTTCAGGGTAATGGAGATTATGAAGCCGCATCGCTATTTTTAAAGAAATATGGAAATGTAAAACCAGAATTACAAAAAGGATTAGATAATTTAAAAAATGCAAATATACCTGTTGATGTAGTTTTTAATCAAGGTGTAGACGTGTTAGGATTAAAATAAGATTCTTTTTTTAGAACTTTATTAATCGATAATAAATAGAATGGGATGGTAAAATATTTTTTTGTAGGTTTTATAAGTCTTTTTTTGCTAACAATTTCTTATGCTCAAAATAAAATAGGGAATGGTCAAACAAAAACTGCTATTGCTGAACGAATAAAAAAAAATATTGAAATTCTTGCTTCCGATTCTATGGAAGGGAGAGATGCCGGAACCAAAGGAGAGATAATGGCTAAAGACTATATTGTTTCTCAATTTGAAAAAATGGGATTAACTCCTTTTTTTAATAAGCAAACATCCTATCTACAGTCTTTTGATGTTAATGGCGGCGCTGAATTTGGAATTAATTTGTTAAAAATTAACGGAAACCTATTTAAAAGAAATAAAGACTTTTATCCAATGGGTTTTTCATTTAATGGTTCGGTAGTAGCGCAAGTTATTAATGTTGGTTATGGAATACAAGCGATAGATTTAAATTATGATGACTATAAAAATTTCCCTGAAATAAAAGGTAAAATAGTGGTTATGGAATTATATCTACCGGATAGCTTAGCAGCAATAAATTCGTTTTTTAATTATCAAAATCCGGAAGTAAGAGCCAAAATAGCCATGGAAAAAGGAGCTGCTGCTGTTATTTTTAAAAACGCTTCATCAACCCAACCCAACCCTTCCAAAATTCTCTCCAATAATAATATACCAATTGCTATTCCTGTAATTTTTGTAGAAAAAAATGTTGCAAAAATTATTAGTTTGAATAAAAACATCAATGCGGAAATAATTGTTGATATAAAAAGAGAGAAGAGCAAGACAGCGTATAATGTAGGTGGGTATATTAATAATAATGCAACATACAATGTAGTAATCGGGGCTCATTATGATCATCTTGGGTATACATTGACTCCCAACGGGAAAAAGATTTTTTATAATGGGGCCGATGATAATGCTAGCGGAACAGCCGCTATTTTAGAGTTGGCCAGCTATTTTAAGGATACAATAAAAGAAAATTATAATTTAATTTTTATTGCATTTTCAGCTGAAGAAAAAGGCTTGTATGGCTCCGAGTATTTTGTGGAGAGCGAAGAAGCAAATCTTTCGGATATTGCATTTATGATAAACTGCGATATGATAGGAAGATTGGATAGTATAAAAAAACAGTTAACGATATATGCCGTTGGAAGTTCTCCGGCGTGGAAAAAAATAATTGAAACAACCGATAAACAAGGCCTGTCTATCATTGAAAAAATACAAGTCGGAAGTGGGTCGGATCATTATAATTTCTATTCTAAAAATATTCCGGTCGTTTTTTTCTTTACCGAACTTCATGGCGATTATCATAAAACGACAGACGATTCATGGAAAATTAATTATAATGGAGAAGCAGAGATAATAAAATATATAGAACGGTTTTTTGAAACAATCCAAGGAAATAAAAAGCTTCCTTTTCAAAGATCAAATATCTATTAATTATTAGATTTTAAATAATGAAAAGTGTAATTAAGTATTTTGGAACAAGTCTTTTTTTTCAGTTATTATCTTTTTTTGTAAGTGCTCAAAATTTTAATTTTTCTGAAACGGAAATCGAAAAGCGGATAAAAACAGATATCTATTTTCTCGCTTCCGATTCTATTAAAGGAAGAGAAGCCGGCACAATAAACGAAAAAAAGGCAATTCAATATATAAGCAAAAAATATAAAGAAATAGGGCTAATACCACTTTTTTCGGATAGTTCTTATATCCAAAAATTTACATTTGAAAATTACTTTGCCGATGAAGTTAAAAATAAAGGTTTTGTGGTCGATTTTAAAAATAGAACAAAAAAAGAATCAGCGAATGTAATAGGTTTTATTAATAATAATGCATCTCAATCGGTTGTTATAGGAGCCCATTTCGACCATATGGGAATACATTATAATAAAGAAAATGGACAAGCCGAAATTTTTTATGGAGCTGATGATAATGCGAGTGGAACGGCTGGAATTCTTGAAATAGCCAGATATTTAAAACAATATGGAGGACGTAATAATAATTATGTAATATGTGCATTCTCTGCTGAAGAAAAAGGCTTGTTCGGATCGAAATATTTTGTAACAACAAAGTTATTCGATACTTTGAACATAAATTATATGATTGACCTAGATATGATTGGACGTTTAGGAGATTTTGGTAATAAATTATTTGTAAATGGTGTTGCTTCCGGAAAATGGAGAAAAATATTAAAACAAAATAAACCGATTGATTTTAAAAATAAATTAGTTCCTGATGGAATGAACGCATCCGACGATTACCCGTTTTATAAAAAAGGAGTGCCTGTTTTGTTCTTTATTACAGGCTTACACAAAGATTACCACACACCTCAAGATACCCCTGATAAAATTAATTATAAAGGACAAATGCAAATCATAAAATATATAGAATCTCTTATTAATAAACTTGACGAACACAAAAAAGTATCATATAAAACACCCAGTATTTATCAAACATTAAGAAGTTATATGATATATGCAAAAATGATGTTATAATAGAAAATATAAATAAAATAATATGAATAAAAATAGAATCAAATCAGTATTTATAAGTACGCTATTCATTCTTTTTTCAAGTACTATACTATTCTCTCAAAACACGTACAATCAAAATAGTTCTGCAATAGAAAAACGAATAATGGATGATATCTCTGTTTTAGCTGCAGACTCTTTTATGGGAAGGGAATCCGGAACCGAAGGAGAAATTAAAGCAAGAGATTATATTGTAAAAAAGTATAAAGAAATTGGATTAGCCCCTTTATTTGGAGATACTTCCTATATTCAATCGTTTCCTTTTAAATCGAATGCATCATATGGAGATAGTAACTGGTTAAAAATGAATAATAAAATATATGTATTACATGAAGATTTTTACCCATTAGCCTATTCATCTAATGGATACGTTAAAGCAAATTTTATAAATGTAGGCTTTGGAATGATTGAACCAGAGAAAAAACACGATGATTATAAGAAATTAAAAAATGCGAAAGGAAAAATATTTATAATTGATATTTCTCTTCCCGATAAATTTAAAAATGATAGCATGTTTATAAAGAAAGATGTTATCCAAAGAAAAATTAAAAATGCCATTGAAAAAGGAGCTGCCGGAATTATTTTTATGAAATCGGATGAAGCTACTAAAAATCCATCATCATATATCGGAATGCGAACATTGAAAGCTTCTATCCCGGTTATTTTTGTAAACAAACAGGTTTCTGAGAACTTACTAAAAATGAAGAATGAAACAATAGAAATAAGCACTAGTATTGTCCGAAAACAAGCAAAAGGCTATAATGTAGCTGCATATATTAATAATAATGCACCGTATACGGTTATATTAGGAGCCCATTATGATCATGTTGGTTATGGTATGAAAAATGCACTAGATGCAGATAGCGATTCTCAAATATATAATGGAGCCGATGATAATGCCAGTGGAACAGCGGCAGTTCTTGAATTAGCGAAATATTTCAAGAATTCTTCTTTTAAAAATAATAATTACATATTTATGAATTTTGGAGCTGAGGAACTAGGCTTATTAGGTTCTTCTTTCTTTACAAAAAGCAATGTTATTGATTTTTCAAAAGTTAACTATATGTTAAATTTTGATATGATTGGAAGGTATGACTCCTCAAAAGCAGGCCTTCGACTTATTGGCACTGGGTCATCTTCTAGTTGGGATACAATCATAAATTCATTATCATATATGAATTTAAAAATAAAAAAAACGAAAGCAGGTAGCGGAGGGTCTGATCAGATGTCGTTTTATTTAAAA
>DAOLWT010000115.1:0-7004 GCA_035421345.1 Bacteroidales bacterium | reverse complement strand
TCGATTTATTCTTTATACGGTAACTAATTCCAATACTTTTTCTGTCATTTTTTTACTGCAGTCAGATAATCTTTGCTAAATTGTTTTGTAAGCCTATTTGCAATAATCGTGCAAACGGTAATTGTATGATGACCTAAAATAGAGCCTAATCCATAAATAGCAGAAGTTTCCATTTCAAAATTAGCTATTCTTTTCCCATTATATTCAAAGGTACTTAATTTTTCATTCAATAAAAGGTCGGCGGGTTCTATTCGTAACAATCTGCCTTGTGGTCCATAAAAACCAGATGCAGTAGCTGTTATTTCTTTAAATGAGATTGTATCCAGCATTTTATATAATTTATTGGAAGCTTTAACAGCATATGGTTTCGCATGATTCATATTCCATTGCGTATGTTCAATAAATGCATCTGTCATTTTTTCATCAAAATCGGAATTATTATGTTTATAGAAATTTAATAATCCATCTAAGCCAATTGCATATTCCGATACGACCATGCTATCGATCGGTATATCAGGCTGCAAAGAACCTGAAGTACCTAGGCGGATAATATTTAAACTTGTTTTTTTATCTTTATTTTTTCTTAATTTCAAATCAATATTTACTAATGCATCTAGTTCATTCATAACAATATCAATATTGTCGGTACCTATGCCGGTGGAAATAACCGTTATTCGTTTTCCATTATAAAAACCGGTACATGTAATAAATTCTCTATTTTGAATAAGTACTTCTATTTTAGAGAAAAAAGACGAGATAAGTTTAACTCTATCTGGGTCCCCAACAAGAAAAATATCATTTGAAATATGCTCCGGTTTTAGTTTTAAATGATAAATACTTCCATCTTTATTTAAAATTAATTCCGATTCTGAAATAATTTTGTTTTCATCAGCCATTATCTGATTTGTTTAAATTTATATCTTTGCAAATTATTATTTTATCAAAAATAATGATATTATTTCATGTAAGGTTATTCTTTTAAAATGAAAGGTCATTACAATAACATTTTAGTTCCTACCGATTTTTCTGAGCAATCGCTGTTAGCATTAGAACAAGCATATGCCTTAGCAAAAATATTAAACGTAGAAATTACATTACTTCATGTAATTCCTGATACTACAGGGGATATCGGATTAGGCTTATTTTCTAAATGGAATCCTAAAATGCATCAATCTGATTATGAAGACAGTTGTAATGCCCGATTATTACAAATTTCTGAAAGTGCTTCAAAAATATCGTGGATTAAAGTTAATCCGTTATTATTAAAAGGAAAAGTACCCGATAAAATAGTAATGATTGCACGTGATATTTATGCAAAATTTATTGTAATGGCAGCTAATAGCTCTGACCCTGAGCACAAAAAATCATTTATTGGCTCTAACACCTCCAGAGTTATAAGGGACGCTCCATGTCCTATTCTTACTTTTAATGGGAATAACATACGAGAACAATTCGAGACGATTGTACTACCACTAGATCTTACAGAAGAAACACAACAAAAAGTTTCTAAAGCGATTGAATTAGCAAAATACTACAACTCCACTATTCGAGTAATTTCTATCATTTTAACAGATGAAAAAGAAGTGATAGAGAAACTAACATCTCAATTAAAACAAGTTAAAGAATACATTGAAAACCGTGATATTTACACAACCTCAAAAATAATTTATGGAGATAAAACATTACGAAAGTTAACCTCTTATATATTAGATTATGCGCGCGAAATTAACGGTGACCTTATTATGATTATGACTCCCGAAACAAATCTGCTTGAGAAATTTTTAGGAAATATTGACAATGAAATCATCTGCATGTCTAAAATTCCTGTTCTTACAGTACATCCCAAATAATACCGAAAGCATATATGTAATAGTCTAATAAATGAACCATAACATATATGTCATCGGCATTACCATTGTATAATTTAAAATATCCGTTGGACTATTTTAAATTTACAATTGGTATAACATATTGCTACTTAATCTTAATTACAAAAACATTTAGTGTTTTTATTTTAGTATTTTTTAATTAGGTTTGCATATAATTCATAACATTGAAATGGAATTTTCAGGTGAACATCTTATAATAGGATTTGCAGGAAGGGTTTTGATATGGAGTTCGTTTTTGGCAATCTGCCTAGCGGCAATATGCTATTTGTTATCAAGTAATGAAAACCGAATTAATTTTCGTTCTTGGCGATTTTATGCACGTCATTTCTTTCGACTTCATGTTATTGGAATTGTCGCATCTATGGCAATTTTAACATATATTACCATTAATCATTATTTTGAATATAACTATGTTTGGCAACATTCCGCTAAAGAATTATCGATTGGTTTTTTAATATCGAGTGTTTGGGCAGGACAAGAAGGGAGTTTTTTGTTATGGATTTTACTGCAAGGTTTTATAGGAGTTTATCTACTTCATCGTTCTAAAAAATGGGAAATGCCTGTTATGACAGCTTTTTCTGTTTCTCAATTAATTCTTACCTCCACTGTTTTGGGTATAAAGATTTTGGGTATAAAAGTTGGGAATGACCCATTTTTATTACTTCGCGAGGCATCGGAAAATAGTTCAAATCCTTTTTTTGCAAATCCCAATTATCTTGCATTAATAACAGATGGTGTCGGTTTAAACCCGTTATTAATGAATTTCTGGATGAAAGCACACCCTCCTATTCTTTTTCTTGGATATGCTTCCACTATAGTCCCTTTTTCATTTGCATTAGCGGCTCTATGGAAAAACAAATATACCGAATGGCTAAAACCGGTTATTCCTTGGATTGTATTCTCACTACTTACCTTAGGGGTTGGCATTCTAATGGGTGGAGTTTGGGCTTATCAAGATTTAACCTTTGGTGGTTTCTGGGCTTGGGATCCGGTAGAAAATGCATCTCTTGTTCCTTGGCTTTTATTAATCGCTTCGTTACATTTTGTAATTATTGCTAAAAGAAATATACAATCGCTCTTACCTGCATTTATACTCACCTTTCTTTCATACATTTTTATTTTATATGCTACCTTTCTTACCCGAAGCGGTATATTAAGCAACACATCGGTTCATGCTTTTAATGAAATTGGTCAAACTCAAATACTCACGTTCTTCCTTTCTGTTTTTATTATTACCCCCTTATTCTTACTCATTCTTCGCTTTAAAAAAATACCTAAAAAAGGCAATGAACAAATACTTAGCAAAGAATTTTGGACATTTATTGGGATAATATTAATAGTGCTTTCTGCTTTTCAAATTATTTTAACCACCTCTATTCCTTTAATAAATAAAATCATCGGGACTAATTATAGTAGTCCGGCAGACCCTATATCTTATTATCATCAATGGCAAATTCCATTTTACATAATAATCGGTATTATTTTATCGCTTTCTGCTTTTTTAAATTATGAAAAAGATAAATTCTTTTCGTTTTTTAAAAAACTTTTATTCCCCCTTATCCTTTCAATAGAGCTTACATATCTATTATTTTATTTTTCAGGTATAACTAAAAACGTATATTTTCTTCTTGCCTTTGCATCGCTTTTTATTATTTTCTCATCACTCGATCAATTATTTCGGTTTCGCACCTCTTCTCTTAATATAGCATCTACCATTAGTCATCTTGGGCTTGGCTTATTTATTTTTGGCATCGTCATTTCGTTGGGTCAATACAAAGTAATAAGCGGAAGCGAACATCCGGAATTACCAAATAACCCGTTTGCCGGGAAAAACACCCTATTAAAAAAAAATGATATTACAGCAATAGGTAAATATTATGTAAGCTATACCGGTGTTATAAAAGAAGGGACTCGTTTATATTTCCCTATAGATTTTCTTGAAAAAAAAGGAGATCAATATTATTTTCAATTTACCGCAAAACCTTCTTTAATAAATCACGAAGCAGGAAATGTTTATATTCCAGGCATAAAACATTTTATTGATAAAGATATTTTTAATTATATTGTTTATGCCGAAAAAAACGACACCCTTTCAAAAACAGATTACGAAAAAATAAAAGAAGAAATTGTTAAAAAAGGCGATACTCTTATCTATCAGTCACTTTTAATTATTCCAAAATCATTTAAGATTAATAAGGTTAATAATAAATTAGACACCAATCATATTCAAATAAACGTGAATATGGATGTTGTTTATAACAATAAAAACGTTCCAATTACAGCCACATTTAAACTCAACAATGGCGATATTGAATATATTGACGCTCTAATTCCGGCTACTCCCTATAAAATAAGAATGGAAGGCGTAAGCAATCAAAAAGATACTTTTTTATTAGGCATTTATCAAATAAAAGATGATTACATTATTTTTCGCTCTATTACTTTTCCATATATAAACATAATCTGGATTGGATCTATTATTGTTTTTATTGGATTATTTTTAAGTATTATTAAGCGGATTAAAAAAAATGTAAAAACCATTTAAATTAAATCAGTTTAAAAATGAATTCTATTCAGCATATTGTTTTCATAGGAGCCGGAAATGTTGCCACACACCTTGCAACTGCATTTCAACAATCGGGGAAAACAATTGATCAGATATATAGTAGAAGTGAATATTCTGCCAAAAAATTAGCAAACAAAATCGGTTGTTCTTATACAACGAATATTAATGAGTTAAACTTAAACAGTGAATTATATATAGTTGCCGTTAAAGATCAGGTTTTACCTGAAATACTTAAAAAAATTAAACTTAAAAAAAAATTAATTGTACATACCTCAGGGCTTCATACAATGAATCTTTTGAAAAAATGTTCGGAGAACTATGGTATATTTTACCCGCTGCAAACATTAACAATTAAAAGAAAAATAAATACAAATGCGATTCCTATTTGTATTGAAGCCAATTCCAAAAAAAATCAAGAAATATTAAGCGATTTAGCTCATTTATTTACAGAAAATGTACGTATTGTTGATTCGGAAAAAAGAAAAATACTTCATTTAGCGGCTGTATTTGCTTGTAATTATACCAACCACTTGTATAGTATTGCAGAAGACATTTTAAAAAATGCCGAAATTCCTTTTAACCTGTTGCATCCATTAATAAAAGAAACAGCAGAAAAAGCAATTGAAACAGGGCCTTTTGAGGCTCAAACAGGTCCTGCCCGTAGAAATGATTTAAAGGTTATTCAATCGCATAAAAAATTATTAACAAACAAAGAGCAAAAAAATATTTATTCCTTATTAAGCAAATCAATTATTAAGAAATATTTTCAGAAGGATAACGAAAATGAAAAACTATAAAGAAAAACTAAAACATATTACTACTTTTATTTTTGACTACGATGGCGTTATGACTGACGGGAAAGTTATTTTAACGAATGACGGAGAAGCCATGAGAACCGCCAATGTAAGAGATGGATATGCGATGCAATATGCAATAAAAAAGGGGTATCGTATTGTTATATTATCCGGAGGTAGATCGGAAGTAATAACTAAACGATTTGACGCACTAAATGTGAAAGACGTTTTTTTAGGTATTTGCGATAAAGTTAGCACCTATAACGAATATGTTGCTAAAAATAATTTAAGCCCAGAAGAAATCCTCTATATGGGCGATGATATTCCTGACTATCCGGTAATGAAAAAAGTAGGAGTTCCTACTTGTCCGGCAAATGCATGCGAAGAAATAAAAGCAATATCTTTATATATTTACAATTATATTGGAGGAGAGGGATGTGCCCGCGACATCATTGAACAAGTAATGAAAGTTCAAGGAAAATGGTTTAATCAAGAAGATGCTTTTATTTGGTAGTCTTATAAATTAAATATGATTTTGTATATTTGAAAAAAAATCAAGAGATGCTTCATTATTTAAAACTATTTCGAATTCAAAACCTATTAATTATAGTATTAACACAATACTTATTCCGTTATTTCATTCTTCTTCCTATTCTGCAAAATAATGCGGTGCTTCCTATATTAAATGATATCAATTTTGCATTACTTGTATTATCTACGGTATTAATAGCTGCTGCAGGATATGCCATTAATGATTATTTTGATATTCGAACTGACAGAATTAACCATCCACATAAAATAATTGTCGGGAAGTATATTTCCAGGAGAATAGCTATGTTACTCCATCAAATATTAAATATAATAGCCGTTATTATTGCTGCCTACGTTTGTTATAAAACAGGTTCGTTCAAACTGCTCTTTATACAAATCATTATGATTACATTATTATGGATGTACTCTGTAAAATTTAAATCTTATTTTTTAATCGGCAACATATTAGTCGCTTTCTCCTCCGCCATGACTATTCTCATTGTTTGGGTTTTCGATATTTATGCCGTAAATTCCTCGGGGCAATTACTCAATTATACTACTCGAGAAAGCATTCGTTTATTCTTATGGACTTTTGCAACCTTTGCGTTTGTTGTTTCTATTATTCGCGAAATTATTAAAGACATAGAGGATATAGAGGGAGATGAAAAAATTGGTTGTGCCACCATCCCTATTGTTATTGGGATTCCAAAAACCAAACTATTTCTTTATTCATTTATTATCCTCTCTATAATTCCGCTAGGATACTTTTTATATAAAACATACATGATGCCCGATATGCTAATTTTATTTTGGTATATCATTTTTGCTTTAATTATCCCGTTTATTTATTTAGCTTATTTAACTTTTATCGCAAAAAATAAAAATGATTTCAGCATACTAAGTAAAATAACAAAATTTATAATGCTAGCGGGTGTTTTATCTATGATATTAATATTTTAAATGCTTCACGAAAAACTCCATCCGTATCAAATAATTCTTGCGTCGAAATCGCCCCGAAGAGAACAATTATTAAAAGGGCTTGATATTCCTTTTATTATTAACGTTAAAGAAGTTGCGGAAGAATTTCCGCCTCATTTAAAAAAGGAAGAAATAGCACTATACCTTGCTGAATTAAAAGCCGCTGCTTATGAAACAGAGATAGATGAAAAAACGCTGGTAATTACCGCCGATACTATTGTTTGGATTAATAACACACTCTTGAAT
>DAOLWT010000114.1:0-7102 GCA_035421345.1 Bacteroidales bacterium | reverse complement strand
CCATAACATATATGTCATCGGCATTACCATTGTAAAATTTAAAATATCCGTTGGATTATTTTAAATTTACAATTGGAATAAAAGGTTGAAAAGAGCCTTATATTTTTTCGGCTATTAATTCTTCATTCAGAAGAAGTGGGGGTGCGCCCAAAAGCCAATTTGTTTCGTTCTCTTTTGATAAAATTACAGGCATCCTTTTTTTTGAATTGTGAATTTCGCTCAATAATTTATTGGCTTGCGTAGTTAATATGGTATAGGTGTTTATTTGTTCTCCTGTTGCTTTATCTGTCCATTCGCTCCATAATCCGGCAAATGCAAATAGTTGTTTGTCGATTAATTTTATTTCATATTTTTGTTTGTTTCTGCCTTTTTCGTCTAGCCATTGCCATTCCCAAAAGCCATTCGCCGGAATAATACATCTTTTATTTATGGAAGGTTTAAATGACACCTTTTCATGAATGCTATCTATCCTTGCATTTAGGGTATTTTTTTGAATCGTTTTGTCTTTTGCCCAATAGGGTATAAGCCCCCAATTAAACCATTGAATGGTGTTCGTTTCTTTGTTAGTGATGACAGGCGTTTCCGGATTTTGAAATCCATTAAAATAAGCGGGTTTCAGTTTCTCCCCTTCAGGGAAAGTGGCATGAAATCTGTTTTTTAGTTCTTGTGCCGATGCAGATAAGTGAAAATAAAAACACATTATATATGAATAGTTATAATATCGCTTAATTTAGTTGTATAACGGGGCGATAATTTCTCTTGCTTCATTTTCCATACTCGCTTGGTATCTTGCGAAGCCAGTCGTATTTTCTGTTGTCCGTAAAGTTGATTCAGCATATCGATGGTCTGCATTAGCGGAATATGTCGTTCGTTCCGGTGTTGAAAGAGTGTTTGTTGTACGTTGTCTGCCGGTGTAAAGTCCATTACAATAACGCCTGCTTTTTTATAGTGATATCCTGTTTTAAAAATAAGGCTGAGTGCCTGTATGGCAAATTGAGTAAGCTCAATACCTGAATTCGTAGGGTAAGGGAGTTTTATAAGCATATTTCTACTATATTGAGGTAAGTCGGGGCGGTGTCCATTGGTATGAATAAATACCATTAATGAATTACAGCAGGAGTGTTGTTTCCGTAGTTTTTCGGCACAAGAAACAGCAAAGGTAGATACCCGTTCTTTGAGGGGTTCAATGCTTGTATAGTTTTCATCGAATGAGCGAGTGGTGGCAATTGTTTTTTTAATATTTAATTTTTCTAAATCGAGGGTGGGTATTCCCATCAATTCATTTTTTAATCTTTGTCCTACAATCGATAAATGTTTTTTTATCCAGGTGTCGCTCAATTGCGTGAAATCGTAAGCGGTTTTAATATTCATGGCATTGAGTCTTTTTGTGTGTTGACGGCCAATACCCCATACCTTGTCAATACTTAACCATTTTAACGCTTTAATCCTTTTCTCGTCTTGGTCTATAACATATACGCCTTTTGTTTCTTCTGGATATTTTTTGGCAATATGGTTCGCTACTTTTGCTAATGCTTTGGTAGGTGCTATTCCTATACTTACCGGTATTCCTGTCCATTGGGTTGCTTTATCGCGTATTTGACACCCTTTTTCGTGCAAAGAAACATCTTGGAGTGGCGATAGTTTTAAGAAAGCTTCATCAATACTGTATATTTCCATGTCGGCACAAAAATCACTCAAAATAGTCATCATTCGGTGACTCATATCTCCGTAAAGCGCAAAATTAGCAGAAAAGACATGTACCTTGTTTTTTTGAAATAAAGGTTCATATTTAAAGGCAGGTGCTCCCATCGGGATATTGAGTTTTTTTGCTTCGTTACTTCGTGCAATTACACAGCCGTCGTTGTTGGATAGCACTACAACCGGTTTTCCGACGAGATCGGGACGAAAAACCCGTTCACAGGATGCATAAAAATTATTACAGTCGACTAATGCAAACATTATACAGCTTTTATAACGTGTGTAACAACGCCCCATATTTTTAATTCGGAGCCTTCTTCTATTTTAATGGGCTTATAATTCGTGTTGGCAGGCATTAACCATATTTCTTTTTTCTTTATTTTAATTCTTTTTAGGGTAAATTCTCCATCAATAAAACACACGGCAATTTTCCCGTCAACGGGTTCTATGCTTTTATCAATAATAAGCAAGTCGCCATCGTAGATGCCATCATCTTTCATCGATTCCCCTTTTACTCGTCCATAGAATGTGGCAGCAGGGTGCTTAATTAAATGCTTGTTTAAATCAATGGTTAAGTCAACAAAATCGAGCGCAGGAGAAGGAAAACCGGCACTAATACCCGACGAAATACAAGGTCGTTCAAGCGCTGTTTCTGTAAGGGCAGAATAAATATCTAAAACCGGTCCGGTATGTAATTTTAATATAGGCATGAATGATTCGAATAATGATATAAAGATTTTTTAAAAAATAATTTTTAAAAGTTTATATCTTTTTGTTAAATTTAGATTTAGCGAATAATTTTTCCAATTCGGGTGCAATTTTAGAAGGATTTGTTAATGGTATTTCATGATAATTTGATTGATAGTCTAGCAAAGATGCCTTCTTGTTTTTTTCGATTTTAGGTAATGCTGTTCGGTTTGTGGTTTTAATGTGATTACCTTTATTGTCAATAATGATAAGTTTAGGAAGGAAAACGCCTTTTCTTCCGATAAATTTATTCATAATTTTAACGCCATCTTGGAATTCTTTATCTGTAGTTCGGCCAAGAGCTTCATAGCGAATTAATTCTTTTTCGTCCCATGTATATACATTGGCAAAGCTATCAGAGATCTTTTCATCAATTTTAATATTTTGATTAAGTGTATCATGTCCGGATGGCATCAAAACAATTTTTCCTCCACCTCCTTCTATATTTGCCGCATACCTCGGAATTGTAATTCCGGAGATCCATCCTTGTAATTGTTGCATATATATCTTACCAATTTGAATTGGCGTAATAAAATGAACAATCCCTTTTTCTTTATGGCATTGTAGCAAATAATATGGATGAACCCCAATCCAAAACATTCTTTGGAATGTTTCTGCTAAGGTTTTATAATAGTCATTTACATGATTTAGAAGAACAGTTTGGTTTCGAATGGTAAATCCATACTGATGAATTTTCTTTACTGCATGAGAAAGGTCTTCTGTAATTTCTTGATAATGGTTAATATGAGTCATAAAATAAACATGTTTTTCATCCTCTTTACTGAATTTATTAGCTGAAGTTTTAATTAATTCAAGTAATTCATCCGTAATACCCATGGGTAATACTACAGGAACTCGGGTTGCAATACGAATGACTCTTAAGTGAGGTATTCGACTTAATTCTTCTAAAATATATTGTAATCGATTTTTGTCAATCATTAAAGCATCGCCACCAGTAACTAATACTTCGTTAATATTTTGATTATATGAAATATAAAATAAACCTTTATCGATTTCTTTTTTATTAATATTAACAGAGCTGTCTAGCGACTTTGCTCTTTGACAATGATTGCAGTAAGAAGCACAACTTGTATTTTCCGCAACAAATAGGGCTACTCTGTTTGGATATCGTTGGTAAGCAGCTCCAAAACTCCGAGAGCCTTCGTTCATAGCCCCTTCAACTCCTGTGTTATAAAAAAGAAGATTTGCGGGAGTCGGGATGCTTTGCCAAAATATAGGGTCTAAACGTTTTTCAGCTTTCTCTCCTTCAAGCATTTGTGGATGAAAAGGATCTTGTTGCATAAGAGAAGCATAATATGGCGTAATCCGAAGAGGACTTTTTCCCTCTTTTCTAAGCGTGTTAATGGTTCTTGCAATCTCTTTGGCTTGAAAAGAAGATAATGTTATAATTTTTTTTAAATGTTCTATAGATCTAATCGTGTTTTTTAATTGCCATAAAGGGTCGTTCCAATTTTTCGATGAAATATTTTTCCATAAATCAATCGTTTTGTAATCTCTTGGCTTGTAAAATTTTTCGAATTTTTTCATTCTAAAAATGTTTTTTATGTTTGTATTTCTTCTACTATTTCAGTAAGCAGTCTTTATCTGTCGGTTTTTTTTACATTCATAACGCCAATCATCATAATGAATGTGGTTAATACGATTACTTGAGTAACAAGCGATTTGTTTACCCAGTAAATTTGTTTTCCGGGAATGATTGATATAAATAATAGAATCGTGATTAATCCTCTAGGGGCCATATATAATAAGGGCGTTAAAGGTTTTTTTGAAAGTTTTATTTGTAAGATACGTATTATGAAAATAACGATAACAATTAGAATAGCCCATAACATGGTTTCGGGATTGAGTATTTCGGAGGAGTTAATGGTAAATCCAAATAAAAGAAAAAATAAGGAACGAATTAAAAATGCTACTTCTGCAGTAAGTTCGGTAAACTTATGAATTTCTTTAATCAGCATTTCTAGTTTAAAGGTCTTATTAATGAAAGGAATGTGTTTAAAAAGTGTTATATTCCCAATTGTTAAACCAAATAATAAAACAAAAATGAGTGATGGCAGATGATAAATTTTCGATATTTCATAAATTAAAATAACCAGTAAAATAATTGGAATAAATTTAATATGATGTTTAATTCTACTTAATAAATAGGATAGTCCAAGCGTGGATACAAAAGAAATAATAATCATCAATACTATTTGGAAAGTAAAAATACCGATAGATTTAAAGTTAATATAGGTGAGTGTAGAAATATAAGAAAAGAAGATAACACCTAATATGTCGGAAAAACTACTTTCATAAATAACAAACTCTTTTTCTTCTTTGTTTAAATTTTTAGCACTTGGAATGGCAATGGCACTACTTATTACACAAAAAGGGACGGCGTTTAGTAAGCTGTTGAGAAACGAATAATTGCCGGCATAATAAAACAGGAACGCAATCGCGAGTGTGCTAAACAATAAACCTAATAAAGAACCACTAAAAGAGGTTAAAATAAGTTTTTTTTTTGATTTATTTAACTCTAATTCTAATGTTCCTTCCAACACAATTAGAATAAGTCCCAGTGTCCCTAAAACTGGTAATGCATAATCGAATGTTGGAAGGTGAATATCTAAAAATAATGTTATTTGTTTTACACCCCATCCAAGTAACAACAAAAGAATTATAGAAGGAATTTTTGTTTTGGAGGAGCTAATATCAAAAAGATAAGCGAGTAATAGTAAAATACAGAATGTAATAATAATCGTTGCGGTCATTAGGTTTGTGTTGTTTGAATAAGGCTTCTATTTTCAAATTTACAAAAAAAAAATTAAAAATTGAATAATAAGGTTTCCAATAATACTTTTAACATTAATTAACCCCTTTATCCATTCTTTTTATATAATTTTGTGAATTAAATTTTTACAAGTGTATACGACTAAATTTAAGTTAAATTTAATCATTTATGGAGCATTATTGCAAATCATGTTCCCCGTATTATCTTATGCACAAAAGATAACCAAGATAGATTTGGATAATGCAGATCGGTTAGAGTATGATAAAAATATAGGCGAAAACGTAAAACGCTTAATTGGAAATGTTATCCTACACCATGAAGGAACCTATCTTTATTGCGATAGCGCCTATCTTTATTCAGAAACAAATAGTGTAGATGCATTTAGTAATGTAAGTATAAAGTCAGGAACGGTTCATATTGTCGGGGATGTGTTGTATTACAATGGCAATACAAAGGATGCGGAGCTCGACAAAAATGTAAAAATGACAGATGAGAAAATGGAGTTAGAAACAGAGCATCTTACCTATAATACAAAAACTAAAATAGCGAACTATCTAACAGGAGGGAAACTTAAAGATGCCGAAAATGTGCTAACGAGTAAAATTGGGTATTATTATGCCGAAACAAAAGAAGTTTATTTTAAAAAAGAGGTAGTTCTTGTTAATCCCGAATACACCATGAATTCGGATACACTTAAATACAATACAAAAACAGAAATAGCCTATTTTTTTGGTCCCACATATATTGTTAGTAAAGAGAATACCATTTATTGCGAAAATGGTTGGTACAATACACAAAAAGATATTGCTCAGTTTAATGAAAATGCATATTTTTCTAATAAAGAACAAAAAATTAATGGAGATAGTTTGTATTATGATCGGAAAATATTGTTCGGGAAAGCCTATAATAATATTACTATTGTTGATACAACACAAGAAATTACCATAAAAGGGCATTATGCGGAGTATTATGAAAAAGAGGGAAAAACAATGGTTACAAACGAAGCATTGGTTATTCATAATATGGATGGAGATTCCCTCTTCCTGCACGCCGACACCTTAAAAGCATTTTTCGATTCTACCGGCGCAGGAAAAGTTCTTTATGCTTATAATCATGCGAAATTTTTTAAATCAGATATTCAAGGGCTAGGCGATTCAATTGTATATTCCTTTACCGATTCCGTCATTTATATGTATAGCAACCCCATCCTTTGGTCGGAAGAGAATCAAATAACAGCAGATACCATTCATATTTTTTTAAAGAATAATGAATTATATCGTATGAATTTATATTCATCTAGTTTTATTGTTTCTAAAGAGGATTCTGTAAAATTTAATCAGATTAAAGGGAAGTTTGTAATTGGACATTTTTTAGAAAACGAATTAAGAAAAATTAATGTCTATCAAAATAGTGAAACTATTTATTATGTTAGAGATGAATCCAAAGGATTAATTGGAATTAATAAAGCAATTGCAGACGATATGTTAATATTTGTTGATAATAGTAAAGTAAAAACAATTACTTTTCTTACGAATCCCGAAGCGACCCTTTATCCTGAAAAGGATTTAGCTCCTGCAGAAGTTAAATTAAAAGGGTTTAAATGGGATGAATTCAAAAGACCCTTAGATAAAGAAGGCGTATTTAATTGGTAAAAAAAGGCTTATTAATAGTAAGACCGCCAAAACAGTTAAATCGTAAAAATACAAACCATTTACTTAGCGCTTAATAAAGGAATTTAATTCCTGTTTTGCTTTTATACCAATTGCCAGTATTTCATTAATTAGAAATAAATATCTAACTTAACAGAGCAGTAAAGCCGAAAAATCAAATTTCTAAAAAAAATTATGCAAAAATATGGTATTT
>DAOLWT010000113.1:0-7269 GCA_035421345.1 Bacteroidales bacterium | reverse complement strand
AGAAACATATTTAAAATCGGCTCTTTCAGCAAATATTTTCTTTAAATCATCTTCATTAATAACTTCTTTGCGAGCAGTATTAACTAAGGTAGCCCCTTTTGGCATTTTCGATAATAAATCGTAATTAATAGATTTTTTTGTTTTATCGTTTGCTGGAATATGTAAAGAAATATATTGACATGTACTATAAAGCTCTTCTACAGAAGATAGCACTTTTACGCCTTCTTTTTCTATTTCTTCTTTTTTTACAAATGGATCGAACGCATATACTTCCATTCCAAATCCTTTTGCAATACGGGCTACATTTTTACCAACATAACCATATGCATGAATACCTAATTTTTTGCCTTTTAATTCAGTTCCACCACTACCTACTTTGTAATTTCCTCTAGCCATAAAAACCATCATGCCTAGAGCAAGTTCTGCAACAGCATTAGAATTTTGACCGGGGGTATTCATGGCAACAATTCCTTTTTCTGTGGCTGCTGCAAGGTCAATGTTATCGTATCCGGCACCGGCACGAACAATAATTTTTAAGTTTTTACCTGCATTAATAACTTCTTTGGTAGCTTTATCACTTCTAATTATTAAAGCATCCACGTCGGCAACAGCTTTAACTAAATCGTTAGGGTCAGTATATTTTTCAAGAAGTACAAGCTCGAAACCTGCATCTTCCACAATTTTACGAATTCCATTTACGGCTACTGCTGCAAATGGTTTTTCAGTAGCTACTAATACTTTTGTCATTGGATATTTTTTTAAAATTAATATTTTTTTTATTTATTAGTTCGTAGTTTTTAGTTGTTAGTTGGTTCCTTTTTTAATGAAGCAATTAAACCACAAAGCATTTTTGAAATTTCCATTAACGCGAATCTTGATTCAATTCTACAAATTTAAAATAGACTTCCATCATATTATATACAATTATATAACTAGTTTTTAGGAGCAAAAAATCAATAAACTAAGAACTAAAAACTACGAACATAATTTATTATGCTTTTTGTTTCTCAAATTCTTTCATGCAATCTACCATTGCTTGTACACTTTCTATTGGTAAAGCGTTATATGTAGATGCTCTAAATCCACCAACAGAACGATGGCCTTTAATACCTATCATTCCGTTTGCTTTAGCAAAAGTCATAAAATCTTCTTCTAAGCTGGCATATTCAGGTTTCATAACAAAGCAAATATTCATAAGTGAACGTGAATCTTTTTCAACTGTTCCTGTAAATATTTTACTGTTATCAATTGCATCGTATAATACCTTTGCTTTCTTTTTATTCATTTCTTCCATTACTTTTACCCCACCTAGTCCTTTTAACCAACGTAAGGTTTCCATAATAGTATAAATAGGTAAACAAGGAGGCGTATTAAACATGGAGCCTTCTTTAATATGTGTTCTGTAATCAAGCATGGTAGGAACATAACGAGTTGCTTTACCAAGAATATCTTCTCTAACAATTACAAAAGTAGCACCGGCAGGGCCTAAATTTTTCTGAGCACCACCATAGATTAATGCATATTTTTTTACATCAACAGGGCGACTAAAAATATCTGACGACATATCGGCAACTAATGGAACAGGGCTATCGATATCGGTTCTTAATTCGGTACCGTAAATTGTGTTATTTGTTGTAATATGGAAATAATCAACATCTTTTGGAATTTCAAATCCTTTGGGGATATATGAGAAATTTTTATCTGCCGATGAACCAACAACTACAACTTCTCCAAGACCTTTTGCTTCTTTTATTGCTTTTTTTGCCCAAACTCCAGTTTCTAAATAGGCTGCTTTTTTTATTAATAAGTTAAACGGAACCATACAGAATTGTAGACTAGCACCACCACCTAAGAATAATACTTGATAACCTTCTGGTATGTTAAGTTGTTCTTTAAATAAAGCAACTGCCTCATCAATAACAGCTTGAAAATCTTTGCTGCGATGAGAAATTTCTAAAATAGACATCCCTATACCATTAAAATCGAGTATCGCTTTTGCTGTGTTTTCAATAGCAACTCTGGGAAGGATGCAAGGTCCTGCATTAAAATTATGAACTTTTTTCATGATTATAATAAGTTTTTAATTAATGAATAAATTATACTAATAATGTTAATAATGCTCAAAATTGCAAAATTTTTTTAACATAATTTGCAAAAAAAATATTTTTTATACGAAATTTATATAATGGCTTATTCTAATGAGTGTTCTATTTGTAGTTGACGAATTTTTTTTTGCTGTTTCTTCCTGTTTTTATCAATAGAAGTATTTCTGGCATCAACATCTTTAATATATACCCATTTCCCATTTTTAAAATGAAAAGCATCAAAGATGTTAATTTCGGGGAAATAAAATTCTTTATTATTTACCATCTCCGATTCCAATGGGCCCATTCTGTTAAAAACAATCATTTTTCTTTTCTTTTTCCCATATAACATGTATTGTTTTTCATATTTTAACGAAAAAGATACTGTTGAATTATATTCGAAAACTATTCGTTTCATTATTTTTTTATTGTATTTAAAAATAGCTGCTCCAAATACAGGTTTATCTTTAGAATTAAATGAAATAACATCTATTATTTTTTTCTGCGATTGTTTGTTGTTCCCATCCCACCCAAGTAGCGTGTATGTCCTTTTCCCCCTATATTTGTTATAAATTATTTTGTAATACAACACGCCATACCAATTAATTGGTTCTAAGATCTGTGTTTCCAGCGTTTTTATGTTCTCGGAGTTGTCTTTTAACGGATATAAAATATGCTTTTTTAATTTTTTATTCCATGCTTGAATGAAACCAAAATATTCATAGGTGCCATCCGCCTTTTTTAAAAGCCAATTAAAGATTCGGAATTTATTATCTTCTGATTTTAGTCGAGCAATTGTTATTAATGAATCGAACGGATAATTAAACGAATTTTCAGTAATAAGTGCTTTTTCAAGTAAAATTAAAAATTTTTCGTTTGCATTGTATTTAATAAAATCAGTTTCCCCATCGCGTATTATTTTCCCCAAACTAATTAAGGAATCTTCCAACCTCGTTAATTCTGTGTTTTTTTGAGAATAGATATGTGTTGAACTAATTATTATAATAAAGAAAATGATGGTTTTTTTCATTAATACTTTTTAAAATGTATATTTAATAATAATGACAAAAATATAATATTATTGTGTTATCATGTGTCATGTTTCATTATTTTTGTGAAAAATCAATTATTAATGATTGTTTCTGAGAAAATAATAATCTTATCATCGTTACAGAAGAAATTAACCGATTATATCGAAAATGGCACTTCTGAAAAATTAAACGATGCAATTTCGAATTCAATACAACACAATAAATGGTTTACACAAGATTTTGTTATTAAAGCGATTCGTTCTATATCTTATTTATTAAGTGCTGAAAATTTAAATAAATGGAAACAATCTCAGGGACAAATTAAAAGTGCTAATGTTAATAAAATTGCGGTTATAATGGCAGGGAATATTCCCTTGGTTGGTTTTCATGATTTTTTATGCGTATATATTACTGGGAATATGTTTATTGGCAAACTCTCAACGCAAGATAAATTTTTATTACCATTTATTGCTCAAGAAATAATAAATATTGCTCCGGAAGAAAAAAAATATTTTGAGTTTGCCGAGACTCGTTTACCCGAATTTGATGCAATAATAGCGACCGGTTCTAATAATTCGGCTCGTTATTTTGAACACTATTTTAATAGATATCCTCATATTATTAGGAAATCAAGAAGTAGCATTGCTGTTTTAACCGGAAACGAAAGCAAGGAAGAACTTAATTTGTTAATGGATGATATTTTCTTGTATTTTGGATTAGGTTGTAGAAATGTGTCTAAAATATATGTGCCACGTAATTATGATTTTACTCCCTTAATAAAAGCCATGGATGGGTATAAGGATATTTTATGGAATCATAATAAGTATATGAATAATTATGAATATTATAAAACCATTTTTTTATTAAACCAAATCCCTTTTACCGATATCGGATATAGTATATTGCAAGAAAATAGTGCTATTTCTTCCCCTATATCTGTATTACACTACGAGTTTTATGATGATAGAACGTGGCTTAATGAAGAGATTAATAAAAATAGGGAAAAAATACAATGTGTTGTTGCAAAAGAGTTTAACTTGAACGATACGGTGGTTTCTTTTGGGAAAAGTCAAAAACCGGAGTTATGGGATTATGCCGACGGGGTAAATACGATACAATTTTTAAATGATATGCCTTAAAAACAAAAATAATCCCCAAATTAACGTTTTTAAATAAAAATATTTTGTCAGTTTAAAAATATTTAATATTTTTGCAAACTTAAATAAGATTAATAAAATAAAGGATTTTTACAATGAAAAAAGATATTCATCCAAAAGACTATAGACTTGTTGTATTTAAAGATATGTCTAACGAATATACATTTATGACCAAGTCGACAGCTCAAACAAAAGATACGATAACATGGGAAGACGGAAAAGAGTATCCCTTAATAAAATTAGAAATATCTCACACCTCGCACCCATTTTACACCGGTAAAATGAAATTGGTAGATACAGCAGGTCGTGTTGATAAGTTCAGAAACCGTTACAAAAAACATTTAGAGAAAGATTCTGAATAATGAATTTTTTTGGAATTTATTTAAAATCCTCCGAACCTCGGGGGATTTTTTGCGTATAATGAAGAATAAATCGAAAAAATAACATTATGAATTATATATTATTTGACAACCCGAATAGAAATCACCTTTTACCATTAACATTTATAAGGCCGGTAGCCGATATAAGAATTGGAATACTTACCATTCGTGAAAAATGGGAACGGTATTTAAATACAAAAACCTCCACCTTAACCGAAGATTATTTGAGTAAAAAATTTCCAATTATTAAAGGAAAAAGTAATATTCTAATTAATGGTTCTATATGCCCCTCTCCCGAATTAGTAAAAAAAATAATTAAACTAAAACCAAATCAAGCGTTAGTTCAAGGAGAAATACTTGTTGCAATTAACTTAAACGAAGGGGATATTGATAATTTAGATAGCGCCGAAAATATTGAAGATGTTGAAGTAAATACCCCTCTTTTAAAAATAGATTATTTATGGGATATTTTTCAAAAAAATGGAGAAGCAATTAAAGCAGATTATTTATTATTAACAGAAGGTCGAAAATCCGATAAAGCGAGTGTTACAAATACGTTAATTTGTCCGGAGAATATTTTTATTGAAAAAGGAGCAAAAATAGAATGTGCCGTTTTAAATGCAACCGATGGCCCCATTTATATTGCTGCCGGAACAGAAATTATGGAAGGCTCGGTTATTAGAGGCCCTTTTGCTTTATGTGAACATGCTACCGTAAAAATGGCGGCTAAAATTTATGGCCCTTCAACTATTGGTCCTCATTCTAAAGTAGGTGGTGAAATTAATAACTGTGTTATTTTTGGGTATTCTAATAAAGCACACGATGGCTTCTTAGGCAATTCTGTTATTGGGGAATGGTGTAATATTGGTGCCGATAGCAATAATTCGAATCTGAAAAATAATTATACCGAAGTCAAATTATGGGATTATCCTAGCAAAAAATTCATTGATACGGGCTTACAGTTCTGCGGTTTAATTATGGGCGATCATAGTAAATGTGGTATAAATACCATGTTTAATACAGGTACTGTTATTGGAGTTAATTCAAATATTTACGGACATGGTTATCAGCGTAATTTTATAGCTTCTTTCTCCTGGGGCTCTTCTTCTTCTCGTATTACGACCTTTGAAATAGAAAAAGCAATAGAAGTTGCTGAGAAAGTTTACGAAAGAAGGAAAATGGTGTTGAGCGAAATTGAAAAAAATATTTTACGTCATATTTATATAATGACACGTGAATATCGTTTTTTATAATGGCATGATGATTGACATATACAGCAGTCGATGTATATTAATAATGGTTTCTGACAGTTTGACATAAAATATAAAGCATGAAGGATTTTTGGTTAGAATTTAAAAAAAATGATATTCCCAATTTGTTGGATGAAGATACAGAGTTTATTCCTTTATTATCTCCCGAAGATGAAGAGCAAATGAATTCGGAAGCATTACCTGAAATATTACCTATTTTACCTTTGCGTAATACGGTTCTATTTCCCGGTGTTGTTATTCCAATTACTGTTAGTAGAGATAAATCTATTAATCTAGTTAAAGAAGCATATAAAGGCGATAAAGTAATAGGGGTGGTTTCCCAAAAAGATTTAGCGGTTGAAGACCCTCAATTTACAGATTTAAATAAAATAGGTACCATTGCTCGCATTTTTAAAGTATTGCAAATGCCCGATGGTAGTTCTACCGTTATTATTCAAGGGAAAAAACCTTTTCAATTAGGGGAATGTGTGCAATCTAATCCATATTTTAAAGCATCTGTTCTTCCATACGAACATACCGTACTTCCTGTTAAAGATGAAAAATTTGATGCTTTAATTTCTTCTATTAGAGATTTGTCTATTCAAATAATTAAGCTTTCTCCTAATTTACCTTCGGAAACAGGTTTTGCAATTAAAAATATTGAAAGTCCCACTTTCTTAATAAACTTTATTTCTTCTAATTTAAATATAGAACTTAACGAAAAACAAAAACTGCTCGAAGAATTAAATTTGCATGAAAGAGCGAATAATGTGTTAATATATTTAACAAAAGAAATTCAAATCCTTGAACTTAAAAACCAAATTCAGTCTAAAGTAAAAGTTGATCTTGATAAACAACAACGAGATTATTTATTAAATCAACAACTTAAAACAATACAGGATGAGTTAGGCGGAAATCCTAATGAACAGCAACTTAGTTCGCTTCGCGAAAAAGCAAAAAATAAAAAATGGAAACCCGAAATAGCCGAAATATTCGAAAGAGAGATTAATAAACTACAGCGAATGAATCCGGCAGCGGCAGAATATTCCATTCAAATGAATTATATTGAGGTATTGGTTGAATTGCCATGGGATGAAAAAACACCGGATAATTTTGATTTAAATAGAGCTCAAAATATTTTAGACGAAGATCATTTTGGACTGGAAAAAGTAAAAGAACGAATTATTGAGCATTTAGCTATACTTAAATTAAAAGGGGATATGAAATCTCCTATACTTTGTTTAGTTGGACCTCCGGGAGTTGGAAAAACATCCCTGGGTAAATCAATAGCGAGAGCATTAAATAGAAACTATGTCAGAATGTCGCTTGGCGGACTTCGTGATGAAGCTGAAATTAGAGGACATAGA